>CAWVXN010000079.1:0-10051 GCA_963933695.1 uncultured Myxococcales bacterium
GGTGCCTTGGCTTTTTTATGGCGACGGGCAGCAATCGCGTCAGGCCAAGTGCGAAGGAATACGTCGTTTCGGAGACGAGATTATTTCCCGCTTTTGAAGTCCGCTTGGGAAAAATCCCGGACGCCCGTCCTCGTGACGTTGCCCGTCTAACGAATCGCTCCGCTTTCGCGCAGGGTCTGAACCTTGGCCGTATCAAGTCCCAACTCTTTGAGCACTTCGTCGGTGTGTTCTCCCAAGCGGGGTGCGTGCCGCTGGATCGAGGCCGGGGTGCGCTCAAAGTGAATCGGCGGCGAGAGGTACTTCACGGGCCCAAATCGGGGGTCGATAAGTTCCACGACGCTCTTCCGGTGGACAACCTGCGGATCGGCGAGGAATTCGTCGAGATCATTGACCGGGGCAAAGGGTGCGCCCTCTGCCCGCGCTCGCCGCAGAAACTCTTCGCTGGGAATTTTGCCGACCTCGGCGTCGAGCAGAGGAATGAGCTGCAGCCAGTTTTCGAATCGTTTGACCATTTCGGAAAACCGCGGGTCCTGGGCAAGATCCGGTCGCCGGATCACGCGGCAGAGCCCGGCGAACTGTGCATCCTGGATCAACAATCCCACCACGTACCCGTCGGCTGTTTTCCAGGTTCGAAAGAAGTCGGCTCCGCTGGTGAACTCGTTGCGAAGGGGGGGAAAGGAGCGGTCCATCATCGCCTCGGGAAGAGCGAAGGCCGAAAAGGCATCGATCATGGCCACTTCCAGGCGCTGACCCAGATGCTTGGGATCACGTTCACGGGCGAGAAGCGCGGCGAGCACGCCGGCCAGCGCGGTGAGTGCGGTGGATTTATCCGCAATGGCGCCCTGAACGAGAGCGGGTACACCCTTGCTTCCCTGGGCGGGCATAAGGCCGATCAGGCCTTGGAGAACCTGATCGTAGGCGGGGAGATCCGAGTAGGGTCCGTCGCTTCCGAATCCGTTTACGGCGACGTAGATCAGGCTCGGATGGATGGCCTCGAGGGTTGGGTGGCCGAGTCCGAGTTTGTCCATGACGCCGGGACGAAAATTTTCGACCAATACATCGATCTGGGGAAGGAGTTCCAGGACGAGTTGGCGCCCTTGCTCAGACTTGAGGTCCACCACAATGCTTCGCTTGTTTCGGTTGAGCTGGGCGAGAAAACCCGAAAATCCGGCTTCGCGAAAGGGCGCACCGCTATAGCGAGCGGAATCCCCTGCCGGCGATTCGAGCTTGATGATATCCGCGCCCATATCACCCAGGGCCTGGGTGCACAGGGGGCCGGAAATCATTGTCGTCAGGTCAAGAACGCGCAGCCCGTCGCAAGGCCCGGGGGCTCTTGTCTGCGATTTCGTTTCGGATTCTTCCTCGGCCTTCACCCGGTCTCCCTTTTCGGGCTCAGGTGCTGGACCAGCGTCTCCTCAAGAAAGGAAAGTTCGCGACTCCGTGTGCGCGTTCGCTCCCCTTCGAGCATGGTGGTGGTGGCCAAGCCCGTAAATACGGAGATGGCGTAGACCATCAAATCTATGCTCTTGCGCCGGGCGGGGTTGCTCTCGGGAAAGAAACCGGACCAGATCCGTTTCCACTCATCGAGCATTTCCCGGCGCCAGGGAATCTCAATTTCGACCGGCAGATTCAAAAGAATTTGGGTCGTGGATCGGTAGTGGGTACTGCGAAAATGTTGCCAGCTCCGCTGGACAAAAATTTCCACCCGGGATTCGAGGCTTGTGTCCCGCTCGGGTGGAGTCCCCAGGACCCCAGCGAATGTTTTGAAGGAATCCTCGAGGACGGCCATCAGGATGCCTTCCTTGTCGCGATAATGATGTTGGACGGCGCCCCAGGTGACCCCCGCACGCCGAGCAATTTCCGCAGCGGTGGTCCGTTGGAAGCCGACTTCGGCGATACTTTCAATCACGGCGTTCATCACCCGCCCACGGGTTTCCGCCGTGCGCTCAGCGTGGCTCCGCCTTTCGACTGGACGCTGAGCCAGGTCCACTCGAGGGTTGCTCATCGGCGTCCCTCGTCCTCAACGCCATAGAGCCGGGCCATGGACTGGGAAACCAGGGAGCCCACGGGCAAGGACACCCCGGACTTTCGAGCGAGTTCCAGCGCCCAGGCGAGATCTTTCTCGGCGATATTCATGTGCCCCCGCATCAGCGCTTGAAACCCTTCGCCTTGCCGGGTTTCCTCGGGCAGTTTGTGGCTCACCAGGTAGCTCAGCATCATCTCTGTCATTTGCCCATTCGAGAGTCCCGCTTTTTCGAGTACCTCCTGGGGAAGGCCAATCCCCCGAGCCAGTGCCATGGATTCATAGGCGGCGGCCCATTGGATGTACGTAATCAAATTGATGCAGAGCTTCAGCTTGGCCCCATCGCCCAGGGGCCCGGCGTGGATGATTGGGATATCGGTGGTGGCCTCGAAATAGGGCATGGCCTTCTGCACGGCATCATCGTCCCCGCCGATCAGGTAGGTGAGCTGTCGGTTCTGAGCCCGGGCCGCGCCGCCGGTTACGCATGCGTCGAGGACCGCGATCTTTTTGGCGCTGGCCGCCTCGCTGACGGCCTGGGCTGTCTCGGGAAGGACAGTGCTGTGAATCAAGATGACACCGCCCGGGTGCATGCCGGCAATCAACCCGTCTGCCCCGGAGACGACCGCGAGCACGTGGGCGTCTTCGGGCACGCAGACACCCACGAGTTCGGCGTTTTCGCCTACGCCCCGAGGCGTTTGGGCCGGGTGGGCGCCCAGGGCAGCAAGCTCGGCTACGGGCTCCGGGTCGAGGTCGTGTACCCAGGCTTCGAAGTCCGCTGCGACCAGCTGGGCCGCAATGGGTTTGCCCTGATTGCCGAGGCCAATAAAACCAACCCGGGGAGGGACTGCGCGGTTGGTCACCAAACGGACTGTCATGGGTACTCCTTCTCAGCGGCTCAAATCAGCGGCTCTAATCGCTATCGAGGCTATCATAATTTACATTGCAGACGAATTGTAAATTGGATAGTTTTCTTTCGTGCTTGAATTCGCCCCCTCCAGATACGCGTTCCACGAAGACCCCTACGCCTTCTATCGCCCATGGCGCCAAGAGGTGCCGGTCTACCCCAACGAAGAAATGGGTTTTGGGGCCGCTTTCGCCCAACTCCCGATTGTGTTTGGAGAAAGAGGGTGACCCCAGCGGTTCGAACCCCGCTGGGAGGAAAAGCTCCGCCGGTGCTCTCCGGAGGCTGGCCCCTGCTCGGTCATCTCGGTGCCCTGCGCAAGGACCCGATCGCGCTCTTCCAGCGGGTGAGGGACGAATTGGGCGAGATTGGCGAGATCAACTTTGCCGGCAATCGCGTGGTGATGTTGGCCGGAGAAGAAGCCCAGGAAGCTTTCTTTCGCGGCAGTGACGAGCAACTGGATCAAGCCGCCGCTTACCCTTTCATGACGCCCATCTTTGGCAAGGGCGTGGTCTTCGATGGAACCCCCGAGCAGCGAAAGCAAGCCCTCCGAAATCAATCCCTCACGGCCAAGTTCATGAAGGGCCATGCTGAGTCCATCTCTGTAGAAGTTCGTCGCATGATGGACGGTCTTGGCGAGTCGGGTGAGATCGACCTTCTTGATTTTTTTTCGGAATTAACGATCTACACATCCAGCGCCTGCCTGATTGGGAAGGAATTCCGCGAAGAGCTCAGCCCTGAATATTTTCGCGCCTTCTACGAACTCGAAAAGGGAACCGACGCAATTGCCTACGTGAATCCAAACCTGCCATTGCCTGCATTTCGAGCCCGGGATCGGGCCAGGCGTGAGTTGGTGAGCCTGCTTTCGGGGGTTTTCGAACGTCGTAGCAAGAACCCCAATGCGACCCCGGAACTCTTCGATGTCTTACTTGGACTCAAGGATCAGGCGGGAAATTCGCGTTACACCATCGACCAGGTCACGGGAATGTTCATATCGCTGATGTTTGCCGGCCACCATACGACCTCGGGCAGCGCTGCCTGGACGCTGATCGAGATGTTGAGGAATCCAAATGTTCTCGACTCTGTGGTCTCCGAACTTGACGAGATCTACGCCGACGGGCGGGACGTAAGCCATCAGGCCCTGCGAGAAATTCCGAAGCTGGAGCATGGGATTCAAGAGGCGTTGCGCCTTCACCCACCTCTGATCATTCTGATGCGCAAAGTCATGCAGGACTTCCATTACAAGGGATATACCGTTCCAGCGGGAAAGCTTGTCGGTGTATCGCCGGCGGTCTCAAATCGAATGCCCGAGTGCTTTCCGGAGCCCGACCGCTACGAGCCCGACCGCTACAACCAGGGCCGGGAAGAGGACAAGCAGGTCTTTGCGTGGATTCCGTTTGGTGCGGGCGGTCACCGTTGCGTCGGTTCCGCCTTTGCCCTGATGCAGATCAAGGCGATTTTTAGTGAACTCCTGCGGGCCTATGTCTTCGAGTTGGCCCAGAGCCCGGATAGCTACCGAAATGATCACTCAAAAATGGTGGTTCAGCTCAAACAGCCCTGCCAGGTGCGCTATCGCAAGCGAATGCCAAAGCTCACTACCCCGAAAAGAGCAGCCGACGCCTCTCCGGATTCGCCACTGGGCCAAAGTTTTGAGATCCGGGTGGATAGGGACCTCTGCCAGGGACACGGTTTTTGCGTGGACGAGGCACCTGGAATTTTTGAGGTTGACCGGGAGGAAAACCAGGTGGTCTTGCTGGTTCCCAATCCCGATGAAAAAATGCGCCAGCGCGTTGCTCGGGCGATTAAGTACTGCCCCACCCACGCTCTATCGACGAATCCATCAGCAGAGGAGAAGTGATGTCGGGTTTTCCCCGGAATGAAATCAAAGAAATGGTCGATCTCTGGGTCGCCGCGAATGATGAGGCGGGAGAGACGGGGGATTGGTCGAAGATGTCGTCCTTTTACACGGAGGACGCGATCTATAGCTGGAACAATGGTCCCAAGTGGGAATTTGCCGCGCACGGTCGCCAGGAAATTCACGACTGGGTATTCGGGACCGAGATGGATGGACTCGATCGCTGGACATACCCCTATGTTCGCCGCTTGATCGACGACGAGAAGGGCGAGTTCCTCGGAATCTGGCGCCAGATCGCCCCGGTCATGGACCCCGACGGCAAGCCCTACGAGATACGGGGAACCGGGGGAAGTTGGTTCCGTTATGCGGGGGATTTCAAGTGGAGTTGGCAACGGGATTTCTTTGATCACGCCAACGCCGGGGCTGTTTTCGGCGCAATGATGAAAAACGGCCAACTCAGCGAGCGAATGCAGGAGCGGATGAAGCGCGGGAGCCGGATGCCGGGCTGGGTTCGTCAGGAAGAATTCGACTGGTTTTCGACCCTTCAAGATCCCGACGCCTAGGAGGCGGAGCCGCTCAACGATGTCCCTACTCAACGACTACTCCGCCTCATTTGACCCTGGCATAGGCCTCGCTCAGTTTTCGCGTCAGGCCCTGGCGTGGCTGGGCAGAGAATATTTGCTGAATGGTCATCTCCAGGACCGGGTAGGCCTGCCCCTTGTGGCCAAGCGTTTCGGGGGTGACGCCTACGTGGACTTCGCCATCGAGGAGTGGATGGCTGCGAGTCCGATCTATTCTGCGCGTATGCAGCGTGCCATGGGGTTCGTGGGGCACGACGTCGGCACGGTTTTCAAGAATCTTCAACTGGATATCGGGGCGCCCCACCAGTTCATGGACTTCCAGTTTTGCCTGGAGCGGCCCGACTACGGAGAGTTCTGGCTGCCCCATTGTGGTGCGCTCCTCGATGTAGAGCCCTTCGGCGAAGAGAGGGTCAAGCTCATGTGTCACGACATCGAGGACCCAACGTTCGATGCCACCGCCGCGGCAACCCATCCCTGCATGAAGATGCGGCCGATTCATCGACCCCCAAGGAGCCCGGCCGATTCGAAGCCTCATTGTCGTTGGTCGGTCTTCATCGACAACGAGAGCGTGCCCTACCAGCAGCATCCCAATCTCGAAATCGTCGGGGCGTCCGAATTGGCAAGCATCGGGATCGATGTTCCTTTACTGGATGGAGAGCCTGGTGGTTGGGCTGACTATTCGGGCCTCTTTGATCCGGACTTCCAACTCGAAGATCTATCTCATCGGGCCCTTTTGACCGCAAACCAGGAGTTCGCGGTTCAGAGCCACCTGCTCGCCCGATCCTTTATGCTCAGCGTCTCCCAGCGGGTGGGTGATGAAGCGTCCAGTGAGCTTGGACGCTCTCAATGGGTAGGAATCGCAGCTCTCACGGCTGAGCGATTGATTCGCGCTATGAGGATTCCCGGCGACGGAATTGAAGCGATTGCAAAAGTTTTTCAGCTGCATCCGTGTTTTCACCCTCGAACCTATTCGGATTTTTCGGTGGAAATCCTGGGTGCCGAACGGGCCCAATTGATTCTTCGCGACTGTCCAGCCCTCGCCGAATCCGATTCCTATTCGTGGTTCGCGGGCTTGAGTGAGGCGCGCCATCCGGCACTCGATGCCATTGCGGGTGCTGTGAATCCAAGGGCACGCTGCCACCCGGCCCCACCGCCTTCGGGAGGAGGGCTCGCCTGGGTGGTGGAGATCGATCCCTCTTCGGATCCCCAGCCCGTGCCCCAAGAACTTAAGTTGGCGAAGATCAGTCGGGGAGCCACCTTTGAATTTGAGCAGCGACGCGTCGGGGTTATCTGATCGTCGCCTGCTTTGTTCGGGAGCAATATCTCTAGCATGCATGTCCTTGTCACCGGTGCCACGGGTTTTGTCGGGTTCCATGCTGCGCTCCGGCTTCGAGCCGAGGGTCACCGGGTGCGTGCGCTGGTGCGCAGCCATGCAAAGGGCGAGCGAGTGCTCGGCCATCTGGGCCTGGGCCCCGGAGATTTGGTCGAAGGTGATATGACCGATGAGCGCGCAGTTGAGTTGGCTACGCGGGGCTGCGACTCGGTGATCCACGCTGCGGCCGCTGTCTCAGTAACAACCGGCCAGACCGACTTCTCGGCTAACTTGCGCGGCACTCAAGTCGTGATGGGAAGAGCCTTGGATGAGGGGCTCCACGCGATTTTCATTTCGAGCGTCACGGCAATTTTTGACCCCAATCGCCCAGCCACGGAAAGTTCACCGCTTGTCCACGGCCGCACCCATTACGGTCGCTCGAAGGCCGAATGCGACGCTTGGGTGCGCGATCGCCAGGCCGAGGGTGCAGCGGCGGCCATCGTGTATCCACCGGGCGTCGTGGGCCCCGACGATCCGGGCTTCAGCGAATCCGTCAAGGCGTATCGATCTTTCTTGCGGGGAACTCTCCGGAGCGAAGGGGGCAATCAAATGCTCGATGCCCGAGATCTCGCGGCGCTGCTCACCCGCATGGTCGAAGAACGGACCTGCGGCCGGGTCGTTGCCGCGGGGCACTATTTCAACTGGGACGAATTCACGGCCTTGCTCGAAGGGGTCACGGGCGCCCGCATCTCACGCATCTCGGCTCCGGGCTGGGTGCTCCGACTGCTCGGCCGCGCGATGGACGGAGCGAGCAAGTTGACGGGCAAGCCGATGCCCATGACGGGCGAGGGCCTGGAAATCGCCACTCGTTTTCCTCGCATGCAGGATTCCCCCCAAGTGGCCGAACTGAACCTGGCTTGGCGGGGCGCCGAAGAAACAGTTCGCGATCTTTTTGCGTGGTTTGTGAGTGCGGGCCGGCTTCCCGCCAGCGCGGTTCCGAAGTTGGGGGCGCCCAAAGAGCCGAGTCCCCCGATGGCCCCCACTGAGACGGGTGGGTGATGGCCACCCGGACTGAGCCGAGTCCCGGTCTGCTACCTGCTTTCCCCGTGCACCGGATTGGCACAGGTGGATGGGGAGAGAGTCAGGGTGCGGGCGAGGTGCGGGCGATTTCTTGCTCTCAAGCAATTATGCTCGGGGAGGCGGCAACCCCGAAAACACGATTCGGGGAAGCGGGGTTTGTTCGAACCGGTTAGTGCGAGGACTCAGGGAGAGGCGATGAAAAAGATCACGGTTTTGGTGGTGGGAATTTTTCTTCTGATTCAACTTTTCCCCTACGGGCGTGACCACACGAACCCGAACGTCGTGGCCGAGCCCAAATGGAATTCGGAAATGACGCGGGAGCTATTTTTTAGGGCTTGCCGGGACTGCCATAGCTACGAAACGGTTTGGCCCTGGTACAGCACGGTTGCGCCGATTTCCTGGTGGGTGGCGCACGATGTGGAAGAGGGACGCTCGCATTTCAATGTTTCGGATTGGGGCCCCGAGAGCGAGCACGGGGAAGATGCCGCCCAGGCCCTGGAAGAGGACGAGATGCCGCTTTGGTTCTATCGGCCACTGCACCCGGAAGCCGGGCTGTCAGATGGGGAACGCCAGCAGCTGATCCAAGGCCTGCGCGCCACTTTTGGCGAACCCGAAGCGACTGGAGGCGCCCATCACCACCCTGAAGCCCATGAGCACCATGAGCACTGACTGCCCACCATGAGCACCGACCACCGACCATGACCACCGACCATGACCACCGACCATGAGCACTGACCACGATGATCACCTTGACCATTGAATTCGGCCAGAGGTAAGCGGATGAAGGAACAGGTTCGGAAATTGGTCTGAGCCTAGACCCGGTTGGGTCTACAGGGCGGGCAATCCGCTGCATCTTCGCCAACCAGGTCGAGATGGATAGGAATAGGAAGAGGAACAGGAAGATGGAGACGGACCCGACAGGGCCCACTGACGACGACGCCCCGCCTTCCCCGGTATCGGGCCAAAGCTGGATTCGAAATCTGGTGCCCTGGTTGGGAGCGCTGGGCATCTTCGCTTACCTCTTCTGGGAAGTTCCCTTCGAGGAGGCTTGGCTTGCGGCTCGCGATGCGCGGCTCGACCTCTTTGTTCCGGAGGTTCTCGCGGCGGCTTTTTTCTGGTTTCTAATCGATTCCCGGACACTTTCGTATTTGTTCACCCGCTTCAATACCCCAGTGAGTTGGTCGGAAGCACGCTCGATTCGTGGGGTGAGCTATCTCCTGACGGCTCTGAACTGGAATGCCGGGACGGCTGGAATCATTGTTCACCTGCGACGTTTTAAAGGCATCCCCGCTCTCGAGTCGACGGGATCCATGCTCTTTTACCAATACTTCGACGGCTTTATTCTCGTGGGTCTCGCGTTACTCGGGGCATCCGCATTCGCGGAGTCGGCCACGCTGGAAACAATTCAGCGAGTGACTGGCATCGTCTTTTTAGTTCAACTGATGATCTTTGCCATTCTGACAACTTCCTATCCGAGTTGGAATTGGCTCTCTAAGATTCGGCAGGCAAGGATCGTTAAGCCCTTCCGAAGCGTGAACTGGGCCGACGCCGTTTTTTTTCTGAGCATCAAGCTGGCCTACTTCATGGTTTTTATCTGGATCTTCTGGGCGGGCAGCCATGCGTTCGGAGTTGAAGTTCCTTTTGGGGTGGTGCTTGCGTCCGCTCCCGCCGTCATGATGGTGGCGACCATCCCCATTGCTCCGGCGGGGCTGGGAACCCAGGCTGCGGCGATGCTTTTCTTTTGGTCAGAATACGGCGAGAAGGCCGAAATCCTTGCTTTCGGGCTCGTCTTTCCCATTGCCTTGGTTCTTGCGCGATGTCTGCTCGGACTGTTCTATCTCGGAGATCTTCGCTCGACCCGACGTTCAGACGAGAGCTCTTCGTCGCTTGGAGAGGACTAATCATGGTCGCTAAGCCGAACTCCAGCAAGACAAGCATAATCCCTTCTCTTCGATTCGCGGACGCCCAGGCCGGCATCGAATGGCTTTGCATGGCATTTGGTTTTGAGAAGCAGTTGGTCGTACCGGGGGAGCAAGAAGGAGATATTGCGCACGCCCAGCTCACCCTGGATGGGGCGATGATCATGCTCGGGTCATCCAGTTCTCATGGGGGGAGCGCCTTCTCTGAACGAGTGCGGCCAGCGGGCGAGTTGGCTGGGCGGACCAACCAGAGCATTTATGTGGTGGTCGAGGATCCCGACGGCCACTACGCCCGGGCGACGGCTGCAGGGGCTGAAGTTCTCATGGATATCGAAGACCAGGATTATGGGGGGCGCGGCTATACGTGCCTCGACCTCGAG
>CAWVXN010000080.1:0-10015 GCA_963933695.1 uncultured Myxococcales bacterium
CGCGGCCATTGCAGGCGGGTAGCCGGAGTGGTCAGAACGGATTGCGGGCGAGTGTTCCCAAGTACATTGCCTGAATGAGGCCTGAATGAGGCCCGAATGCGAGTCAATTTTCCTAACAAATGAATGTCCAAATCACTGAACCCTGAAGACCAATCAAGACAAAAGGAGTGCAAGGCATGGCCGGAGAAAATGATCGCCTGATCTATGTCAACATGACGGATCAAACCGTATCCATTGAACCCTTCCCTCAGGACTGGAAGCTGCTCGGAGGCCGGGGTCTTTCAGCCCGTATCCTGCTCGAGCAATGCGATCCCGCCTGCGAGCCACTGGGTCCGGATAACATCCTCGTCATGGCTCCGGGTGTGCTTTCCGGCACCACTGCGCCGACCTCCGGTCGCATCTCCATGGGGGGCAAGAGCCCTCTGACCAACGGGATCAAAGAAGCGAATGCCGGGGGGAACCCCGGACAGGACCTGATGAAGCTCGGTTATCGCGCGTTGATCGTGAAGGGCCAGCCCGCGGATCCGGGAAAGCGCTATGGGCTCCGCGTCGAGGAAGAAAGCGTGAAGGTCGTCGAGGCCGACGGTGACAAGGGTCTGTGGAATTACGCGCTGTGCGAAAAGCTTCTCGCCGAAGAGGACAAGAACGCCTCGGTGATCAGCATCGGGCCCGCTGGCGAAAGCCTGCTGACTGGGTCCTCGATTGCGTGCACGGACCAGGACAAGGCAAGGCGCCCCGCTCGGCACGCCGCACGGGGCGGACTCGGCGCCGTGATGGGTTCCAAGGGACTCAAGTGGGTACTGGTCGATCCTCGCAAGGCCAAGACCCGGCGACCCGAGGATACGAAGAGCTTCATGGCCAAGAACAAGACCTACAGCAGGGACTATCTCGCCGGCGACCAGATGTTCAAGCACGGCACCAGCTCGGTTGTGCCTGTGGCCAACATGCTTCACACCTTCGTCTATAAGAACCGGACCGAGGGGCAGTCGCCGGACGTCGAAGCCCTCGACGGGGCGCGAATCATCGAAAGCTTCGAGACGCGTGGGGGCGGGATGCACAACTGCATGACTGGCTGCATCGTCAAGTGCAGCAATATCGTTCACAATGAGGCGGGTGAATACGTTACGTCGGCTCTTGAGTTCGAGACCATTACGTTGCTGGGGGCGAGTTGCGCCATCGACAACCTCGACGACGTGGCCGATCTGGACCGGCTCTGCGACGAACTCGGCCTTGATACCATCGAGGCCGGAGCGGCGATCGCGGTGCTCATGGATTCGGGCAATCTCGATTGGGGAAACGCCGAAGGAGCCAAGGAAATCCTCCGCAACATCGCGGATGGGAGCGAACGGAATACGGCTATTGGCAACGGCGCCGTAGCGGTGGGCAAGATGACGGGTCATGCCCGGGTGCCCGAGAGCCGTGGTCAGGCGATTCCCGCTTGGGATCCGAGGCCCCTCAAGGCGACTGGCGTCACCTACGCGACCAGCGCCATGGGTGCCGACCATACGGCTGGGCTCGTGGTGAATCCGGGGCTCGCCCCGGAAGAGTTCGCTCGGGCCTCCCAGGAGTGTCAGTTGGTGAACGCGGCCTGCGACTCCTCGGGATTCTGCCAATTCCTTCAGCCGACCATCACCGATATCGCCGTATTCTACAGTTCCTTCTATGGCGAAGAGGTCACCAAGGAGCAGGTGGCGGACCTCGGGTGGCAGTGCATGGTGGATGAGTGGAAGTTCAACGAGGGCGCCGGCTGGACCGCCGCTGGCGATAAGCTGGCCGACTGCCTGGTGGAAGAGGGCATTGGCCCCAACCGGGAATTCAAATTCGACGTGGATGCAGCAACCATCGCGGCCGCCAAGGTTCGTTTTGAGCCTCGGGATGAACTCTATGGCGCGAAGGCGACGGGCTGAGATCCAACAGCCACGCTTAAGCAACAACGAACGGGCAGGGGAACTACACTCCTGCCCGTTCGCAGTTCCAATGTGGGCTACTGGATTTGGGCGGCGACTGCTTGATGGTGCGCGATGTTCGTATGCGGGGCTTTGCTGAACGCGCCGACGTGGCCGAAGTCGACGCCTTTCTCGCGGAACACGTCCGGGCACTGGGCGCAGAGAAGGTTGGCTTGCTCGAGTGCACGGGGCGGGTGCTTGCCGAAAACGTGAGTTCCCGGGTCGATGTCCCGGGCTTTCCGCGCTCGGCGATGGACGGTTACGCGCTGCGGGGAGAAGAGAGCTTCGGCGCCTCGGAGTACGCGCCTATTTCTTTCGAATTGATTGGCACCGCACTGCCCGGAGATGCCTTTGGGGGTAGTGTGGGCAAGAATCAGGCGGTTCGAATCATGACGGGCGCGCCGATTCCCGAGGGCGCCGATGCAGTTGTCATGGCCGAAGTTTGCACCGAGCCTCCGGGTGGCCGGCACGTCGAAGTCGCCGATGCGGTGCCGCCGCAAAAAAATATCGGCTCCGTCGGTGAGGACATTCGAACGGGAGACGCGGTGCTGGCGGTCGGCCGAAGGGTCCGTCCCCAGGACGCCGCACTTCTCTCTTCGATCGGGCGGCCCGAAGTCGCCTGCGTGGCCCGTCCCCGGGTGCGGCTCGTAATTACGGGCAATGAGCTGCTTCCGGCGGGAAGTTACCCAAGCGGCGTACAGATCGTGGACAGCAACTCGGTCATGCTTCGGGGACTCGTCGCCCGGGACGGCGGGGCACTTTTGCCTTTCGAGATCCTTCCGGATATCCCCGGCCGGATTAAAGAGGCCATGGCGGACGAGGAGGCCGACGTCGTTTTGGTCTCCGGGGGCAGTTCAGTGGGGCAGGAAGATCATGCCCCCCGGCTGCTTGGTGAACTCGGGAGTCTGGACTACCACGGGATTTCCATGCGCCCGTCGAGTCCTACGGGTGTGGGCCGGATCGGAAGCCGCTTCGTCTTCCTGTTGCCCGGCAACCCCGTGAGTTGCCTAGCCGCCTACGAATTTTTCGCGGGTCCGACGATTCGACAACTCGGTGGGCGAAACCGAGCCTGGCCCCATCCCAAGGTAATGCTTCCCCTGGCGCGAAAGATCTCGTCGGCGATCGGCCGGACGGATTACGTGCGGGTGGCGATCGATGAGGGGCGAGCGTATCCCCTGGCGACATCGGGGGCTTCGATTCTCTCGTCCACGGTTCGCGCTCAGGGCGCGGTGATCGTGGCGAGGGGCCACGAGGGCATGGCCGAGGGCGAGGAAGTTGAAATTCTTCTCTACGACGAAGAGCCCGCACCCTCTTTGCCCGGGCTCTTTTCGCCCGGACCCACTTCGCCCGGACCCACTTCGCCCGGAACAGGAGCCACGAAGCCAGGGGGCTCGGTGCCTCCCGACTCGGGAGCCAAGGGGTGAAGCAGCAGCAGTTCCTCGATGTTCTTGATCGGGACGAGGCCGAGCAGCGTTGGCACGAAGTGATCGGGCCGGCTCGGCTCGGTGCCGAAACCGTGGCGCTGGCCGACGCTCTTGGGCGCATCCTCGCCGAAGATGTTCGATCGCCTGTAGACGTTCCTGGCTTCGACCGGTCCAATATGGACGGTTTTGCGGTTAGGGCGGCGGATACCTATGGCGCCTCGGAGGAGGAGCCGGTGCGGCTTCGACTCAACAGCGAAACGATCCCCACCGGCGTGATGCCGGGGCAAAGTGTCGAGGCAGGGGGCGCAATGCAGATCGCCACCGGGGGAATGCTGCCTCGGGGCGCCGATGCAGTGGTTCCCGTGGAGCACACGGACATAGAGGGCGGGCAGCTTCTTGTTCGTCAGCCCCGTACGCCGGGTGGCGCAATCTCCTATGCGGGGACCGATATGGGCCAGGGGGAGACGGTGCTCTTCTCCGGTGCCCGGCTCACGTCCCGAGAAACGGGCGTCCTGGCGGCGGTGGGCCACGGGGAAATTCCAGTGGTTCGTCGGCCCCGGGTCGCCATTCTCTCCACTGGAGATGAAATCATTCAGCCCGGACAGACAATCAGGCCCGGTTTTGTGTACGACAGCAATGGGCGCATTCTCGCGGATGCCGTCCGAGAACTAGGCGGCATTCCCCTCTTCATGGGCGCGGTTTGCGATGAGTTGGATGCTATTCGCCAGGCCTTGGGTCAGGCGCTGGAGGAAGCCGACGTGGTGCTGCTCTCCGGAGGCACATCCAAGGGCGAAGGCGATCTCAACGCTCAGTTGGTGGAGGAACTCGATCCGGGAATTCTCGTGCACGGCGTCGCGCTCAAACCCGGTAAGCCCATATGTCTGGCTGCTGCCGGGCGCAAGCCGGTGGTGATCCTACCCGGATTTCCCACCTCGGCGATCTTTACCTTTCATGAGTTCGTCGCCCCAGTGATTCGTCTTTTGGCGGGCTTTCCGCAACAGGAAAGGTCGACCGTCCAGGCGCAACTGGCCCAGAAAGTGATCTCGGTGCGCGGTCGCCTCGAGTATCTACTCGTCGGCCTGGTAACGGACAGCAGGAACCAATTGGCCGCCTATCCCATGGGCAAAGGCAGCGGAAGCGTGACGTCCTTCAGCCGAGCCGATGGATTTGTTCGCGTCGGACGAAACCGAGAAATCGTCGATGAAGGTGAATCCCTCGAGGTCACCCTGATCGGGCGTGAAGTTCCCGTGGCGGATCTGGTGGTGATCGGTAGCCATTGCTCGGGACTGGACCTATTGGCTTCGGCATGCGCCCGGGAAGGATTGTCGGTGAAGTTACTCGCCGTGGGTAGCCAGGCGGGACTCGCTGCGGCCGCTCGGGGCGAGTGTGACCTCGCGCCCATTCATCTCTTGGATCCGGAGACCGGTGAGTACAACGAGAGTTTTGTCGGCGAGGGCATGAGGCTTCTGGTGGGCTACGGGCGCATGCAGGGAGTGGTGACGCGGCCCGACGAGAAGCGTGCAGTGGAGGGTCTGCTTGCCGACCCCGAGCTTCGCATGGTGAACCGGAATCGCGGAGCCGGGACGCGCATCCTGATCGATCAACTCTTGGGCGAGCGCCGTCCTCCTGGATATGGTTATGAGCCGCGTTCCCACTACGCGGTCGCCGCGGCGGTGACCCAGGGACGCGCCGATTGGGGGGTGACTATCGAGACCATCGCCCGTGCCGCCGGGCTCAACTTCCGCCCTCTTCGCTCCGAGCGCTACGACTTCGCGGTCCCCGATCAGCGCTGGGAGCGCCCGGCGGTGGTGCGATTTCGCGAACTCCTGGCCCCGGGTTCGAAACTGCGCGGCGAATTGGCCCGCCAGGGCTTCGAGGCCAACTGACAGTGCCTCGGGCGGACCCAATTCCAGCCCCTGTGTAATCGCATGGGCAGATCGAGCGCTTCTTACTCAACTCAGGGCCTGCCCCGTGTCGATGGGGTACGTGAGGGTGTTCTCCCAAGTCCGTGGTTAAAGGAAATGGCACGAGGCCCGGGGGCAGGACGGGCCCCGTTCGTCTCGGCTGGACAGCTAGGGAACTTGGAATCGGAGGCCAGTGGTCGGCCCAATCGACAAATCAGGCGAACATTCAGCGATCATCGAGATGAAGGATTTGCCCCGTCAATCCGTGCGCGATAGCCTTTTGAAGCCTTAAATGAACAAGCCAAGTCTATCTGCCATTCACAACTCGGGTTCGCGTCTTCGCGGACGCCCGCCCCGCGCGGCCTCCGTTGATTCGGACGAGCGAGTTGTGACACGCCGCACCCATCGGGCTGCGGTTTCCGGGCCGAGACGTACGGCGTTTAATTTTGCAGGCCTGGGGCGACGCGGGGCGCGTTTGACCTCGAATGCATGGCCGGTCCTGTTGCCGACCGGCGCCGTGTCCGTGCGGTTTCGTTTCGCGAAGTTCGATTTTTTTCATGAGTTCTGGAAGGGTTCTATTTGACGATCGTTGCCTCCATTCTTGCCATCATCATCTGCCTCGCGCTCTCCGCTTTTTTTTCGAGCAGCGAGACGGCGCTCTTTCGCCTGCGCTCCCACGAAATGGAAGAGGAAATGGAGGGTTCGAAAGGTCCCGCGGCGATGGCCGTTCGGGAGCTGACGTCCTCCTCCTCCCGCTTGCTGGTCACGATTCTTCTGGGCAACAACATCGTGAATATCCTGGCGGCTTCCCTGGCGGCTGCTCTTGCAGTTCGTCTTCTTGGCTTTGATATGGGGGTGCCTGTAGCGACTGGGATCATGACGATTCTGGTTTTGATTTTTGCCGAAATTCTTCCGAAGGCGGTGGCGGCCCGGCATCCCCGGGGTGTGGCGATTGCTGTGGGTTTGCCTCTATATATTTTCCACCAGCTCCTGAGGCCAATTCACGCGGTGCTTGATCGTGCGATCGATCCCATCGTGCGACGGGCGACCGGGGGTGTCGATAGCAACAGCGGGCTTTCGCCCGAAGAGGTGCTTCGTTTTGCGCGCGAGGTTCGCGATGAAGAGGGTGAGGGATCGCCCCTGGCCATCATAGGCGCTACGTCCGAAGCCGCAGAGATGCATGTCAGCGACATCATGGTCCCTCGAACCGAAATCGAGGCGTATTCGGTGCAGACACCGGTCGGCGAGTTGTTGGATGCGATGTTGGCCGGCCGCTATACCCGGGTGCCCCTATACAGCGAGGATATCGACGACGTTCTCGGAGTGGCCCACCTCAAGGACTTGATCAAGCTCGTGAAGGCTGGGGACGAAGATATTCAGGCCGTGCTGAAGCCGGTCCTTGGGGTTCCCGAGCGCAAGCCCATCCTCGGTTTGCTGGCTCAGATGCAGGGCGCCTACTGCCATATGGCTCTGGTGAAGGATGAATTCGGTGTGACCCAGGGGCTCGTGACCCAGGAAGATATTCTCGAGGAGATCGTGGGTGAAATCCGCGACGAGTTCGACTCCGAGGAGCTCTTTACCATCCGCCAGCGGAACGATGGGAGCTACGAAGTGCTCAGTCGGGTGAGCGTGCTCGACTTCAATCGTGAGTCGGGTTGGCAAGTGCCCGCCGAGCGCGGTGATACCCTGGGCGGTCTGATGTTCAACACCCTGGAGCGGGCTCCGACCAAGGGCGAGTCAGTGACTGTTCCCGGTTTCATAATCCGGTGTATCGATGTTTCCGGTAGTCGAATTGCTCGGGTTCACATCCAGGAGCAGGCCGGCACGGTGTCGGAAAACGGAAACGGTCGGGGCAAGGGTTCGAGAGAGCGTTCGGAGTAGATCTCTCAGCGAACCCGTCCCAGGGCATGGGCCTTGAGGATGGCGAAAACTTCGCGCCCGGGTGATAAATCGAGTCGACGAACGGCACTGGACGTCAGCTTGGCGCACAGGGGCTCTCCGGCATCGAGATGAACGAGGGTGTGGGCACCGGCTTCGTCGCAACCCACCACCCGTGCCGGCAGGATGTTTCGCGCAGAGATGCCCCGGGGTTCCTCGGTCGCGAGTACGATCTCGTGCGCGCGGCAACCGATGGATAGGTGCGTACCCGGCTCCAGGGAGAAGGGGACGATCAGACGTAGCCCTGTCGCTGTCTCGACGAGGTTGCCCTCGTCGGATGCTATTGCGGTGACTTCGAGGACATTCTCCATGCCCAGGGTTTCGGCGAGGGGGAGAACGGCCCGGCTCCAAAGAACTTCCCGGGGCGGTCCGCTATCGACGAGGCGACCCCGGTCGAGTACGGCCACCCGCTCGCCGATCAGCATGGCCTCGTCGGCGTCGTGAGTGATGTAGACGATTGGCAGATTCATTTCGTCGCGAACCCGGAGCAGGTAAGGGAGGACCCGGGCCCGCAATGCGACATCGAGGGCGGCCAGGGGTTCGTCGAGGAGAAGAACCCGAGGTCCGGACGCCAGTGCGCGACCGAGGGAGACGCGACTGCGCTCCCCCCCCGAAAGTTCGTCTACGCGCCGCTTCAAGAGGTCGTCGAGTTCAAGGACTTCGATGGCCCGGGCCATCGAAGAGCGGCCCTCGTTTGCGGTTCGATGAACTCCAAAGGCCAGGTTTTCCGAGACGTTGAGATGGGGAAAGAGGGTTGGCGCTTGGGGGACCCAACCCAGGCCCCGGTCTTCAATTCGGAGTCGCACGCCGCGTTTGAAGTCGTCAAGACAACGTCCATTCAGGTGGACTTGGGCCCGTGCCGGCGGGTGGAGGCCGAGGAGGCACTCGAGAAGGGTGCTCTTGCCCGAACCGCTGGGACCAAAAAGCACGAGGACGCGTTCGCTCCACGCGAGCTCTACGGAAAGGGTGAACCCGGGCCGATCAAATTCCAAGCTGACTCGGGAGCCGGCTTCGGGGGAATTCATGAGCGAGATCCCCGGCCGAGCCAGCTTTCGGCGGCCCACATGCTTGCAAGGGCGAGCAGGAAGGAGACCGCGCACAGGGTCAATGCACTGGCATCGTCACCCCATTGTGTTCGCGACCAGATGCCGAGGGAGAGGGTTTCCGTCCGTCCGGGAATGATGCCCGCGACGAGGGCGGTGGCCCCGAATTCTCCGAGCCCCCGGGTGAAGCAGAGCAAGGCGCCGTAGAGGATGCCTCTGCGAGCGAGGGGCAGGCTGACACGAAAAAAAACCTGCAGCCGAGAGTGTCCCAGGGTCCGAGCCAAAACAGGATAGCTGCGGTCGACCCCCTCGAAGGCCTGCTGGCAGGCGCGAACAAAGAGAGGCAGGCCGACGGTGGCCGCGGCCAGGGCTGCCGCCCACTGGGTGAAAACGATCTGGATGCCCGAGGCCGAAAGAAGCGGGTTCAATGGACCCTGGGGCCCGAGTAGAAAAAGCAGTGCCAATCCCACCGCCACCGGAGGCAGCACCATGGGGAGCGCGATGATGGCCTGGGCCAGGGAGCGGCCCGGGAAGGAGTAGCGGGCAAGGATATAACCGAGGCCGACCGCGGGTGGAAGCGCGAGACATGTGGCCAGGGCGGCTATTCGGAGGGTGAGTCCGCTGATTTCGAATAGTTCCGTTGCCGTCATGGGGAGGACTCCACGGCCTGAGGATCCAGGGAGACGAAACCCGCAGAGGCGAAAATGTCTGCGGCCCGTGGGCTGCTGAGCATGCGATAGAAGGCCTTTGCTCCGGTTAAGGCCCGGGCGGATCGGAGCAGGGCCACCGAGTAGACGATTTTCGGCTGCTCGGAGGCCGGGATCCGGTATACGATTTTGGATTGGGGGGCATACTGGGCATCGCTCGCATAGACGAGAGCCGCATCTGCATGATGATGCTCGACGGCGACAACACTCGCGCGTGCGTGCTCGGTGGTGACAAAGCGGGCTTCGAGGGCATCGAGGACCTGTGCGGTGTCAAGCCATTGCCTCGCGTATCCGCCCAGGGGCACCGCCGCCGAGGGTAAGGCAATGCTTTGTATCCGGGGGTTCAGCAGATCACGGCCCGACTCGATCCGAATGTCCAGGGCGGTGCGGGCGATAATGACCAAGCGATTGCCCGCGAGTGGAAAGTGATCGTCGGGAGCGATCAGATCGCGCTGGAGGAGATCGAGGACCCACCGATTGTCGGCGGAGACAAAGACGTCGATGGGTGCCCCCAAGCGGATCTGTCGGGCAAGGCTGCTGGAAGCGCCAAAACTGAGCCGAACTTTGATTTCAGGGTGCTGCGCCTCAAAGGCCTCGGCCAGTTGCTGCATCGGGTTCCGCAAGCTGGCTGCAGCGGCCACCACGAACTCATCGCCGAGGGAGGGGGCCGCCGAAACACTCAGCACCGCCAAGGCGATCAGGGCAACTCTCAATTGCAAACGCTCAATTGCATAAAAGGATCTCTCCGCATGGAAGCAGGCCAGCGGAGCCATCATGGCATACGTGGCCCGGGGGCGGCACGGAGATTATGCTCGATTGACCGCATGCAGAGGCCGAAGAGCGCCGAAGTGGTTAGGATCTCAGGCCGTCAGCGTGGGGGAGGAGAATTGGCGTGCGTAGGGGGATGTTGGCGATTGGAATCGGAGCGGGCATTCTCGTCTTCGGCGCGTTGGCCCTCGATGAGGGTGAATTAGTGACCCTCTCGACCGAGGAGGGGGGAAGGCTCTACTCCACTCAACTCTGGATCGTCGAAATCGACGGCGGAGAGTTCGT
>CAWVXN010000081.1:0-9951 GCA_963933695.1 uncultured Myxococcales bacterium
TGATGCACGGCATCTATCGCCAGAACTACGGCTTCAGCGATATCGTGATTGGTCGAAAACACGCAGACGCTCCCTTCGCCGACGGGAGTCCCATTTGGGGAGACTTCGACGCTCATGAAATCTTTGAGAAACTCGAAGGCGAGCTTCGGATTCAGCCGTGCAAGATCGGCTTCGCGGCCTACTACGAATCCCTGGGCCGGGTGGATCTGACCGAGCGGCATCCCGATGAGAAGCCCTTCGGGATCAGTGGTACCAAGGTGCGGGAGCAACTGAGGGCGGGCGATCGCCCCGACGAGCGGATTATGCGCCCGGAAACTTCGGACATTCTGATCCGAGCCTACGAGGCCTGATCGATTTTTAGGGTTCCCGTTCCCCTGATGGTGGCTCCACTTCGATGTGGAGGGTCAGGGGAACGGATTCCCCTTCGGGGCCGGATAGGGCCAGGGGGATGCGAACCCCCCGGCTGCCGGTACGGACGGCGATACCCACCGATGCGATTTCGAAATCGCTGGAGGGGCTTGCCTGGGTCGACTTAAGGGTCGATTTAAAGGTCGATTCCTCGGGAGAGTCGCCGGCTTCGGTTTTGTCGGATTCAAAGAATGCGCCAATCGCCCCGATCGGTAACGCATCGCCCCCCTCGGACTCTTCGAGAATCGACGCTTCCAGCATGGCGGAAATGGCCAATTCGTCCTCGGAAGGATGGGTGTCGGACGGAGTCAGCCAGGGGTCGTCCTCTTCGGGAAGCTGGATGGTGGCGCTATCGCCCGCCAGAAAGGTGGAAGAGGTTGTGTCGGGGGCTTGGAGCACGCGCGCGAGGCCTTGAAGGACCGCGCGGAAGGAGGTCTTCGTGTAGTGGATTGCCTCGTGAACGGCCACTGGGGCAATTGCGTATTCGCGAAGGAGGTGCTCCACATCGGTGGGTTCCACCCAACCGGGACCGGTGTATTGCACCGCAAGAGGGAGGTCGTCGAGGAGGCGGCCATAAGAGGCCAGGGCCGAGCGTAATTCAGCAAGGCGGATGGCGTCGTGTTCCTGGCTGCCCGGCGTCACTTCCACGAGAAGCACGATGGCATCGGCGCGATCGAGAAGTTGGACGCGGACCGGAGCAAGTTCCGGGGCGCTGGGGGCCGCGATCAGGTTGAACACCGGTCGGCCGGGGGCGGGGTAACCAAACTGCAACGAGAGTTTTTCGTAGCTGGATGCAGGGTCGAGACTGGTGGGGAACCGAGTCCGCCTACAGCACTCATCGGGATCGCTGGTTTCCGCGATGGCGTCGAGGCTTTGGGTCAATCCGGCGCTCTCGGATCCCCAGTAGACGATCCGGAATTCTGGGGAGTCTGTTTCGGGAAGAAATGGCATCAGACCAGGCCCTTTTTGTCGAGGATTCGCCGGGCATGGCTGGAGATGGCGCTGGAGACATCCCGGCTCTTCATAAGAGCCCGCAGGTCGCGATCCTGCAAGTAGTTCAAAAATTTGACGGCTTGGGGGAGCGGAGTCTTGGGATTGGTTGTCAGCGCGAGCTTGATCGGATAGTTCCGAGTCCACTCCTTATTGTTGGCGATCATACGCAAAATCTCGTCGGAAATGGACCGCGACTGGGCGATGCTGGTGATCTCGGTCTCCGTCATTTTAGGGCTCTGTAACGCCGACATGGCGACTACTTTGTTCCGGTCCTTGATGAGGAGAGAGCGGGCTTCCTTGCCCCCCAGGCGAGCCAACTTGATTTTCTGCATCACGCTCATTTTCTGGATTGCAGAAAATACGTTGTCGCTGGTTGTTTCCTCTTCGATGTTTTTCTCGGACGTCAGGAGTCGCGCGGTGGAGAGAGACTGATCACCGAGTACTGCCAAGACCGCGCGGGTGGCCTCTTCTTCGGTGGGTTCCGGTTTCACGGAGCCCTCGTCGTCGGAGTGAGCCCCGATGCCGAGAAAATTCAGTATTCGTTCGATCACGGCTCGGCCCGTCAGCGGATTTTCGCCCAAGGCTTCCAGGATCTTGTCCTCGCGCCGGAGCCTTTCCTGATTATTGCTCACGATGTCCACGATGCTCCGCAAGGGCAGGGAGGCGAGGAACGCCACCGTGAGGTCAGAAGTGGCCGGGTTCAAGGCAATGGCCTCGCAAGTCGCTTCGTCCCGGCGGTGGAGCCGGGCAAGGTGAGCCAGGAGGGCCGGATGGGCGGCGCCTATAATGACCGGGGTGAGAATTGCCGGAGGTAGGGTTGCCAGACTTTCTCGTGCAATTTTCTGAACTTCCACTTCTGGATCATGGGATAGGGCGAAGAGCAGGGTGGCCAGGTCGAGGGGGTCCAGAGGCAGGGCACCACGGGCGGCCATCTTTCGGACCTTCAAAGGAGCATCCCGGCGCGCGTACTTTTCGGCTGCAGGGGAGAGAACCAGCCGAATTTTGCTCTTTGCGGCGGTTGATTCCAATCGAACTTCTCCTGGGCTGGGAAAGTGGCAGATCGAAGTTTGGGTTTTGCTGAGCGGGAGTTGCCCCGGTGACCCGGCCGGGGGACGGGATACTTGAAGGGGACTTGGGAAGGTCACGGTCTGCGCTGAGGTTAAGTACTCAGCCACACCTAGCGATTTTTCTCAAAAAGGATTCGCAGACCTTCCAGGGTGAGAAAGGGAACGACCTCCTCTATCGCCTTGCTCTCCTCGGATATCCTCCTGGCCAGACCTCCGGTTGCGATGGTCCGAGCGTCCGCCCCGAGTTCTGGCCGAATTTTCTCGACCATGGCATCCACCATGCCCGCGTACCCGAACAGCAACCCGGATTGTAGGGCGCTTGTGGTTGTCTTCCCGATGACGCTGCGGGGCTTCGCAATTTCGACCCTGGGGAGCTTCGCGGTGCGTTCAAACAGTGCCTCCATGGAAATGTGAATGCCCGGAGTGATGACGCCACCCATGTACTCGCCTTCACGGGAGATGCAGTCGAAGGTGGTCGCCGTTCCGAAATCCACCGCGATGATGGGTCCGCCGTACATGTCATACGCGGCCACCGAGTTAACGATGCGATCTGCGCCTACTTCGTGAGGATTTTCGTAGCGGACGGGCATTCCTGTTCGCATGCCTGGGCCCACCACCATGGGAGGCAGGGAGAAGAGCTTGAACGCGACCCGTTCCCAGATCGGCACCATGGGAGGCACTACGCTGGAGAGAATTACATCAGTGACTTGGCTGACTTGTCGCCCGTCGTGATCGAAGAGCGAATGCAGGGCGATGGCGAGTTCGTCGGAAGTCTGCTCCCGGTGGGTAGAGAGCCGCCAGTGGTGCGTCAGTTTTCCTTCGTCGCCGGCATAGTCAAATATGCCCAGCGATACGTTGGTATTTCCAATGTCGACGACGAGCAGCGATGTTTCGGGCACTATAAATTTACTCCTTGACTGGATCATCCTTACAGATCGTGACATCTCCGGCCAGTACTTCGATTCGCTCTCCGGAGGGCAAGTCGATCTGCAGAGCACCGTTGGCTGCGATTCCCGCGGCGATACCTTTGATCGGGTCACCATTTATTTGATCGACGGTGATGGTCCGTCCAGCCATGTGGAAATGCTGCTCGAAGCGGGGCCGGATTTTAGGGAGACCTCCTTGGGCGTGTTCGTCCAGAACATTTTCAAGGGTGCCGAAGAGCCGACGGGTAAAATCAACTCGATCAACCGGTTGGCCCGAATGGGAGCGGAGGCTTGTGGCGCGCTCACGGAATTCGTCGGGAAACTCATTGCGGTCGACGTTGAGATTGACGCCAATTCCCAGAATGGCGTAGCTGACGCGATTTTCCTCGGCACCGAGTTCCATCAGGATTCCAGAGGTTTTCAGTCCTGCGAGAAGCACATCGTTGGGCCACTTGATTTCTAACTCGGTGGTTTCACCGAGTAGGTCGATGACAGTTTCCGCCACGGCCACCCCAGCCGCCAAAAGAAGAGTGGGGGCCGAGGCCGTGTCGAGATCGGGGCGCAGGATGACGGAGGTGTAGAGATTGGAGAAGGCGGGAGAGAAGAAGTTCCGCCCAAGTCGGCCTCGGCCGGCAGTTTGGGCCTCGGCAATGACCGCAGTGCCATGGGGGGCGCCGGCTCGGGCAAGCTCCGCGGCGACGCGATTGGTTGAATCGGTTTCATCGAAATGCTCGATGGAGCGGCCCAGCCATCGTGTGGCAAGCCCTCGGGAAATTTCTTCGGGGTAGAGGCGGTCGGGACTGGAGACCAGTCGGTAGCCATCGCCCGGCGCGCCATCAATGGAGTAGCCGCGCTTGCGAAGCGCGCTGACATGCTTCCAGATCTGAGCTCTGGAGACTCCGAGCTGTGAGGAGAGCTCTTCCCCCGATCGGGGGGCGTGGCCGGCGGTCTGGAGCGATTCCAGAACTCTGCGGGCGCCCTCAATCATCGTGTCTCGGGCTCGGCGTTGGAAGCCTCGATTTCAAGGGCGACATCGGCGGCGGGTGCCGAGTGCGTTAGGGCGCCGAGGGAGATGCGGTGCACGCCTGTCTCCGCGTATTCCTTGAGATTCGCCAGGGTGATCCCGCCGGAAGCTTCCAGGGTCGCCCGGTCGCCCAGATGCTCGGTGATGCGCCTGACCTGGTCGGGTGTCTGATTGTCCAGCAGGAGAAAATCAGCGCCCGCCTGGCAGGCTTTCTCGGCATCTTCAAGGGATTCGACTTCGACTTGAACTCGCATGCCGGACGGCGCTCCCCGAAGCGCGGCTGTCACGGCTGCTTCGACGCCCCCAGCGGAGGCCACGTGATTGTCCTTGAGGAGGATGCCGTCGTAGAGGGCGAACCGATGGTTGGTGCCCCCGCCACTGGCCACCGCAAACTTGTCCAGTGCTCGCCAGCCCGGGAGTGTTTTTCGGGTATCCACGATCTGGCACCGAGTATGGGACACGGTCTGGACGTAGCGTCGGGTCAGGGTGGCCACCCCGCAGAGTCGTCCCAGGAAATTCAGCGCCGTTCGCTCGGCAGCGAGGATTCCTCGCATGGACCCATTCAGCCGCATGAGCACCTGCCCGGCTTGGACGGTCTCGCTCTCCTGCGCTTCCGGGGTCAGCCTGATTTCAGGGTTGACCGCGCGAATAACATCAGCGGCGACGTAGAGGCCCGAGACCGTGAGGTCGGATCGCGCCTCGATTCGCGCCGAACCCTCGGAGGCGGCAGGAATCACGAGATTCGACGTAATATCCCCCGGGCCGATATCCTCGGCCAGGGCAAGATCGATGAGGTCTTGGTAAGCCGCGAGGGGCGGCGGGGTGAGAGGCAGAGGCACGGCGTATTCCCTTGGACCCGGTTCGGGTGTCGCTCCGCAGTTTAGGAGAACGCAGGAGAATTATCATTGCAACCGGGCGCCATTCCAGTTCGCCCGTGATCCCCGGTGGCCTCGGGCTATTCCTGACCTTCCTTCATGCGCCGAATTTCTTCTCGGATCAGGACTTCGGTCATCTGGGGGATGACCTCCCAGGCGATGGCCTCGATTCGCTCGATCAGGGCTTTGGTCACCGTCTCGGGGAGTTCTGAAAAGGCTTCCCCAGCAATTTTCCCCAGGGCGTCTCGGATGGCTGGCTGAACGTTGATTGGGTGACCGGGACGCTTTTCTTCGTCGTCGAGGGGAGAAGTCTCCAAGAGATCCAGCTCGGGGGGCTCGGGCTCGCTCGGTTTCGTCACGATTGGGCCGGAGGGGTGCGGTTCGGGACTCAGGGGATCCGGGGCTTGACTGAATGAATCGAGGGCCAGGGGGGTATCGGGTCCCACAGGCGCACCAAAATCGAAGTTCTCATCGGCGAATGGATCGTTATCTAAGTGTTCGCCCAGGGGTTCTGCATCGATTAGTTCGTCTAAGAGCAGGGGGGCCGCTTCAACGGGTTCGCTCTCACCCAGCCACTCGACTTCGTCCGCCAGGATTTCTTCCGCCAGAATGAAGTCATCCGGCAATGGGGCAGGTTTGGGAGACTTTTCGGGAGTGCTGGCTGCCTGAAGAGCTTCATCGGAGGGTTCGAGGGGAGAGCCGAGTAGGGGGTCCAGCAGGGGTAGAAGGTCGCTTGGTGCCAGCAGGACTTTCACTCGTTCGACCAGTGTTGCGGATTCGAAGGGCTTCGTGATGATATCGTCGGCCCCCGAGGCTTGGACCTTTTCCGGGTCGAACGGCTCGAACGCGCCGGCCAGCAGAACGACAGGGATGTGGCCGAGTTCTGGGCTTTCTTTGATGGCTCGGCAGAGTTGGTATCCGTTCTGCCCCGGTAGACCAATGTCCGCAAGGACGATGTCTGGACGAAGAGAACGAGCCATTTCGATCGCTTCGTCTCCATTCCTGGAAGCGATCAGTTCGACTTTGAGCTCGGCCAGACCGCGTTCGATCAGCCCGTGGATTACGTGGCTGTCGTCGGCAAGTAAGAGTGTTTGGGTCATCGGGGTTCCCAGCTAGATTCGCAAAAGACGCCAAGGCGTCGGGGCGTTTTGTCACTGGCTAGGGTACCGCTCCGACGCAGCGCAGCCCATGGCTTCGATCGTGGTACTGCCCGTCTTTCGCTCTGACGGTTTCCTGCGGACGGCTGGGGCGAGGTTGCTTTGAGCCTATCCTAGCCCGGGACTTATCCGTCGGGTGGGACTGGAGCGTTGCTGCTAGAGGTCCACCATGCCCTTGAGCTTGCCTCGAAGTCGCATTACGGCCTTGGTGTGGATCTGGCAGACCCGGCTTTCGGTAATTCCGAGGATGCTGCCGATTTCCTTCATGTTCAGGTCTTCGTAGTAGTAAAGCGAAACGACCAAGCGCTCCTTCTCGGGCATCGAACCGACGGTATCGGAGATCAGGTTCTTGCTCTCGAGGAGCTTGATCGAGTCGAAAGGGTTCTCGGAGTTGGCGTCCTCGATGACATCGGAGAACGTTCCGGCACTTTCGCCGTCGGAGTTCGTGCCGCGGACCTCTTCGAGGTTGATCATCGATATGCCACGCACCTGGTTGACGAGGGCGTGGAATTTGTCCATCTCCATGCCCATGGATTCTGCGACTTCCTTCTCCGTGGCCGCACGCCCCAATTCCTGCTCGAGCTCTCCGTAGGCGCTCTCGAGCTGGCGGCTTCTCTGACGCACGCTTCGCGGAACCCAATCGAGTGCTCGAAGTTGATCCAGGATGGCTCCCTTAATTCGAAATTCTGCATATGTCTTGAATTTGCAGTTTTTTTCGGGATCGTACTTGTCGATGGCATCCATAAGCCCGATCACGCCGGTGCTCTGAAGGTCGTCGAGGTCAATATGGGAAGGAAGACGGACGGCGATGCGGTTCACGATGTACCGAACCAGGGGGGTATGCTCGAGGACGACCTCATCCTTGATGGCGGAAGGGATCTCGTCATATTTTTGCTTGGCTTCTCGGAGTACTGATTCCATGGTCGTAATCTCCTGGTTTGGCCCCTGAGGGTTTGTCTGCGTGCTGGCTTTAGTCGGATCCTGAATCCGATCTAGATGAGCTGTCAGGTCATAGATAAAGCACGCATCGTGCCAAGAATTAAAATTGCACTGGAAAACAGAGCCCTGGCTGGTCAGAAATGGTCATCCTTGAGTCACTGGACTCCTAAGTATCTGTTTTATTTGGTGAAAATTTTTACCCAAAATTGGGACACGATGCCGTTGCGCTGGGTCGAATTCATCGTTCATCCGTTCCCACTGCTCGAAAGTGCCGAGAAGCGTCACGATCTCGACGTTTTGCGTCGGTGGGTCGTACCAAAATGTGCGAATAGGTACGGCTCGGTACGCCCTTGAATCGGCCGGCCCTTAGGGGGCTGCCGATCGGTGGTTTTGATGCAGGCGAGCCGAAGCCATCAGGCAGCTTGCCCGCAGCCCAGGGCCCAGCTCAGTCGGGCGGCGTCAGTTCGCGCTTCTTGATCTTCTCAAGGAGGGTGGTGCGGTTTAGATCGAGGAGCTGGGCGGCCTGGTTCTTGTTCCATGCGGTACGGCTGAGCGCTTGGCTGATCAGACTCTTCTCGAGTTCTTCCACCGCGCGATTGAGGGAGAGGCCTTCGGCGGGGAGCTCATGGGCGGGGGCGGTGGAGCTTGAACGCTCCGCCAGGGATGCCGGAAGATCGGCGAGTTCGATGCCGTCCTCGCCGCATAGGATGGCGAGCCGTTCGACCATGTTCTCGAGTTCCCGCACGTTTCCGGGCCACGGATACCCGGCCAGGCGGTCCATGGCTTCATGGCTGACGGAAGTTCGCTGCCGCCCCTGCTCCTCGTCGCCAAGGGCCAGAAAGTGGCGGACGAGCAGGGCGACATCCCCGTTGCGGCTTCGAAGGGGAGGGACCTCGATGGGCACGACATTCAGGCGATAGAAGAGGTCCTCGCGAAAGAGCTTTTCCTCGATCAGGCGCGGCAGATCCTGGTGCGTTGCTGCGACAATGCGAACGTCGACCTGTCGGGTCTTGGATGAGCCTACAGGCTCGAAAGAACGCTCCTGGAGCACGCGCAGAAGCTTGACCTGGAGGTTTGGGCTCATATCCCCGATTTCATCGAGGAAAATTGTGCCCCCGTCTGCTCGGCTAAAGCGGCCTTCGCGGGTTTGGTGGGCCCCGGTGAATGCTCCCTTGATATGACCGAAGAGCTCGGACTCGAGCAATTCTTCGGGAATGGCTCCACAATTGACCGTCACCAGGGGCTTGCCGGACCGGCGACTGTTGTAGTGAAGGGCCTGGGCGACCAGTTCCTTACCGGTGCCGCTCTCGCCGGTGATGAGAACGGTGCTCTCGGTATCCGCCACCTTTTCGATCAAGGAGAGCATTCGGCCGAGTGCTTCGCTCTTTCCGACAATCCGGTCAAAGCCGTATCGCGACTGAAGCTCGTTCTTAAGCCGGCGGTTCTCGCTTTTTAGTTGGCCGTGTTCGATGGCCTGGTCGACCAAGCGCCTAATCACGTCGAGGCGCTCCTGTTCAAAAGGCTTTTCGAGATACCAGAATGCACCGGCGCCCAGGGCCTCGAGGGAGCGCTCAGAGCTACCGAATCCTGTGATTACGATGCAGGGCAGGTCCGGGCGGATCTCGTGAATTCGCTTGACGACATCCAGGCCGTTCATTCCGGGCATCTTGATGTCACACAGGACAAGGTCGACGGACTGGTTGGCGACAAACTCCAGAGCGTCCGCACCGTTGCATGCCGAGGAGATGGTGTGCCCCTGGCGCCTCAGAATGCGTTCAAGTGCCCGCCTGTATAGATCCTCGTCATCGACGATGAGAACGTGATTTTTGGGCACAGAGCTGCTCCGCTTGGCGGAGGGGGGGCGCGCACAGGATAGAGTGCGGGTGGGCGCGATTCAACCCGTCGCAGGTTTGAGGGATTTGTCGCTCAAGGGTTGGCTGCCTGGGTCGATAGGTTCTGCATGCGGATTGGAACAGCGACCGTGGCGGAACCGATGTCCCTGCTTTGCCTATCGCGCGAGCCGGGATCCGCCGAGACGGTCCTCCGGAGACTACTGGACCCGGCGATCGTTCGGATCGTCCGAGCCGATGATTCGCGCAGCGCTCAGTTCCTACCCGCCCAGGCAGAAATTTCCGTTGTCGTCTTGGAACTCTCCTCCGGTGGGGCGGGCCCCCTGGAAACACTTAAGCCGGTCTTTGAACGCTGGCCCCGGGCGGCGGTGGTCGTGCTGGATGCGGCGGGTTGCATCGACCGCGCTGTCGAGGCCATGCGGTTGGGGGCCTTCGATTACATCGCGGACCCGAGTCGCGACCTGCCCCGAGTGGTGGGCGCTGTTAGGGCCGCCCTTGGCCGACCTTCGATTGGGGCCCAAGGAGGGGCGGAATCCGCCGAGGCCGAGCAGCTCGATGGGATCCCGCTCTCCCTCATCGCGTACGAGCGCAGGGCACTGGAGCGGGCGCTGGAGGTGAACGCGGGCGATGCGCGCAAGGCTGCGCGTTGCCTCGGCATAGGCCGGAGCACCTTCTACCGAAAAGCTGCCCGATTGGGCATCGCCGGCGGCCT
>CAWVXN010000082.1:0-9939 GCA_963933695.1 uncultured Myxococcales bacterium
CGTTCCGACATGGAGGCATTTTCTAGGAATCTCACAAAAACCCTTGTTTTTGAACCGTTTCTATAAATCCTTAAGAGCCGCATTGAAACGCGATTGACAACGCTCCGTAGGCCGCCATAATGCCAAACAATCATACGGTTTCGGAGTGGCGGTGGATTGGTTGTTTCTACTCGGAACAACCAACCTCTCACCCCCCAAAATGAGTCCACCGTCCCTCCCCCTGTCACGTCCCGTCGGCCCAAGCCGGCGGGACGTTTTTTTTTGAGGGACGATTCCTGGGGACTTGGGGAGGGGTTCCTGATGCGGAAGCGCTTGTCTTGGACCGGGGCTTGCCAAGCTGCGGAACTTGGCCCGGACACAGTAAGGCTCAGTCCACGCCGACGACGAAACTCACACTTGTGGTTCCGCTTCCACCGATATTCAGGGTCTGGAAGTTTTTCGCTCCGTCAACCTGATACGCGCCGGCTTCGCCGGTGACCTGAAGACAACTGTCGAGAACCTGACGCACCCCGGTCGCCCCCACTGGGTGGCCAGCCCCGATGAGGCCGCCACTGGGGTTGATGGGATGCTGACCGTCGATTTCGAGCCAACCCTCTTCGATGGCCTTCCAACTCTCACCGGGTGCCGTCAGCCCGAAATGATCGATGGCCATGTACTCAGAGGTGGTAAAGCAATCGTGGGTTTCGATCCCGTCGACGCCATTCACGTCCTCTATACCCGCGCGCTGCCAGGCACTGGTGATGGTGCTTCGCACATGGGGCAGCACATAGGCATTCCCCTTGCTCTCGGCCACCTTGTCGTCAAAGCGCAATCGCGCCGTATTGTGCCCCCAGCCCTTGAGCCTCGGAATCTCCGACAGCTTCTTCCCCATACCCTTGGCATAGCGTTCGGCATATTCCCGAGAAGCCAGGAAAACGCACACGGCGCCATCGGTTACCTGGGAAGCATCGGCGATGCGAATTCTCCCCCCGATCGCTGGATTGTCGTCCGTCCGGCAGAGCGCCTGCTCCTTGTTCATGTACCAGGTCCGCGTCTGAGCATTCGGGTTCAATTTGGCGTTGTCGTAGTTGAGCCGACTAATCTCAGCCAGATATTCATCTTTCAAGCCATACCGCTCGTCGTACTCGTCACCCAGCCGGCCGAAGAGCTTGGGAAAGGGAAACTCAATGCCCTCGGCCTCCTGGTCATACCACGCCGCGGTTCCCAGGTAGTCGCCTCCCTTGTCCGCGGCCACTGTCTTCATCTGCTCGATGCCGACAACCGCCTGAAGCCCATAACGCCCCGCCTCGATCTCCGCCGAGGCCGCCAGCAAGGCGATGCTCCCCGACGCACAGGCCGCCTCATGCCGTCCCGTGGGCAGGCCGCTGAAAGCCGGATGGACTTCGGTGAAAAAGGCGCCCAAATGTCCCTGCATGCAGTAGAGCTCGGCCGCAAAGTTACCCACATGGGCGCTTTCGATTTCTTCGGGCGCAATATCGCATTTTTGCAGTGCGCCGAGCACGCTCTCCCGCATCAGCGCCGAGAAATGCTTGTTCTCCTTGGTCCAGTTGCGAGCAAAATCCGTCTGATAACCGCCCAGCACATATACTTCAGAGTTGGCCATTACTATTCCCCTGGTCGGATCAGTGTGTGAAAGAAATCATTGTTCCCTTAGGAAGCGACGAAATATTTTCCCACATTGACCTGTTCATGGTTGAAAAACTTCTCGGTGCGCCCTGCGGAAGCGGCTTCCGCGAGATTCGCGGGCACAGGAATTCCGGCTTGCTCGATCATCGCCACGGCGGGACCGACACCCATGGTGTCCACAAGAACACTCGGCGGGGCCCAATTAAATCCGGCCCCCATGATCATATCGATGCCCGTGATGCTTTCTGTCACATCCCCCGCGCGATGGAATGCGTAGCTGATGTAGCCCGCGATGACTTTTCGTGCGATGGCCGCTTCGTCGCCCTCGGCGGCGAGGAATAGCGCCATGCCCTCGGCATAGCGGCCGACAGAATGCTTCTCAGCCACCGCATCGATATAGGACAAATCGGGCAACTTGATCTCCGACTCAGGAGTGTAATCCCCCGAACTCGGATCGAGAGCCAGGCGCGTCTTACCGTCCTTCTTGAAGAAGCCCGCTCCGGTCTTATTTCCGAGTACTCCCGCGGCCATCATGTTGGCCATGTAGTCGGGCATTTTCAGAGTCGCGTGGGCTTCATCCGTAGTATTCTCGTGAATGTTATCGACGATGGCCCGGTGAATATCCCAACCCACGAGATCAATCGTTGCCAGGGGGGTCAACGCCCGTCCCGTATAGGGACCGATCAAGCGATCAACCAGGACGGGGCCCAGGTGCTCCGCCAACTGGGCGGCCTCATTCAGAACCTTGAATCCAACGCGGTTCCCGGCGAAGGCAGGGCTGTCGGATGTCCGGACCATTTCCCTTCCGAGTCGAAACCGGGCAAAGGCTTCGACAAAGGCGACCAACTCCGGATCCGTGTCTTTCCCGGGGATCAGTTCGGTCCCCACGATGACGTTCGGAGGGTTGAAGAAGTGAAGGCCCATGAAGTGCTTGCGGAAAGAGTCACTCCGCCCCTCACAGAGCTGATTGATGGAAAGACCCGAGGTCACGGTGGCGACAATGGAGTCCGCTCGCCTGGCCTTCTCGACCTTGTCGAAGATTCCCCGCTTGATTTCGAGGTCTTCGGTCAGGGCCTCAAATACGATGTCCGCGGTTTCCAGCGCCTTCTCCAGATCGACCCCGTAGTCGCCCACATCAGAACGGCTGGCCACTGTCGGAGACCTGACCTGCTTGATCGCTGCGGCCAATCCCTCCTCGGCCTTTTCCCGGGAACGCGCCAAAAACGTCACGCGCGGAACCGCCTGGGTAAAGAGCGCAGCGCTGCCATATCCCATGGTGCCATTGGCACCCAGGACCACGACGTGCTGAATATCCCGGCTCGCCAAAAGCTTCCTCAGTTCAGACCCGCTTGCGGATGCGGTGTTTTCGGACATTTCTCTCCGGCTCCTAAAAGGTGATCTCGGACCGTGACCCCGGAATGTCTCCTGGGCTGGGCCGGGGTTCTACTTTAAAAAGTGTGTTTCGATCAAGAAACCGGCATTGGAGCCGGCCTGGCATTCATGCTTGCCTCGCTTCGCTCTTACAGAACTCAGATCAAAGCATTACATCATCGACGATCTTGGACAGTTGACGCAAATTGCGACATTCCTCGACCCGATCGCAATAAGGTGCGTAGCGATCCATCACGCTGTCGCCGAATCCCCAGGCGCTCGGACTCTCGGGGTTCAGCCACACTACGTTCTTCGCCTTGTTGTGCACGTCCCGCAGGCACCAAGCCATGGGGTCGTTGTAATTGTTACGCGCATCACCGAGGACAATGACCGTTGTCCGGTTATCAATGCTGGAAAGGTGATCCTTCCAGAAATCGTGAAAGGCCTGCCCAAAGTTCGAACGGGTATAGACGTTGATCACATCCCCGCCATCCAGGGCTTTTTCGATGGCGGTATTAACGTCTGCGTCCTTGAAGACACTCGTCACTTCACCCAAGTCCGACACGAAGACGTAGGACCGGATCTTGGTAAAGGCCTCCTGCAACCCGTACATGAACTGCAACATGAATCGGGAGACATTGGCTACCGATGAAGAGACATCGCAAAGGATCACGAGCTTGGGACGGTCCTTGCGTCGGTGCTTGTAGATCACCTCGAAGGGGATTCCGCCTCGGGCCATATTCCTGCGAAGGGTCTGATGAAGGTCGAGCTTGCCCCTCTTGATTCGCTTCTTCCGAACTGAAAGAACATTTTTGATGCGCTGGGCCAGTCGGTTGACGACCTCTCGCATGCGACTGATCTCATCTTCCGTGAGGTGGTAGAAGCTCTTCTCCTGGAGCATTTCCTTGCGGAACTTCTCCATGTAATCGTGATTTCGCGTTTGTAGCTCACGCTCAACAAAATTCTTGACCGAACGACGCATGTTCTCGATCAGCTTCTTGATCATCTGCCGAATGCCTTCGATCTCGTCGCTTCCCATCCCCATCCCAGCAAGCTTTGCGGCGAGCTCCTCCAGCTCTCCGCCCGCCCCTTCTAGGTCGAGCTGTTCGTTGGTGCGACGGCTGAAGAAACCCACCTGAAGCATGTTCTCGATCCGGTCTGTCCCAGCCTGTTCGGCCGCCGCCCGAATCATGTTCTCAAGGGCAGCCAAGTCCTGGGTGAGCAGCGCCTTGGCGAGTTCGCCCAGATCGACGTTTCCGTCCATCCCCTCCATCATTTCGGCCATCTGGGCCATAAGAGCTTCTAGGTCGATCCCCATCTCGCCCATCTGGTCGCCCAGATTTCCGAAGGAGTCACGAAGATTGTCGTAGAACCCCGACCAGTAGAGATCAAAGAGTTCGTCAAAGGTTGCGATCTCGTCGCCCCGCTTCACCATCGACGCCCGCAGCGCGTCCCTGAAAACGCCACGGTCCTCAATGGAGAGCGCATCGAGCGCCATGAAGGCGTCGATTCCCTCCGCGACCGATACGCGGATCCCACTTTTACGAAGCAGGTTGGTGAATTCGATGATCCGCTGCTGCATTACTAGTGGAGGATGCCCTTCTTGGCGGCTTTAGGACCGGGCTTCGAAGCCACGGGCTTGGCCGGTTCGGGGGCAGGTGCTTTCTTTTGAATCAGCTTTGAAAGCTCGTTCTGGACTTTGGCCACGTCACCTTCATACTTGAGGATCACGTTCAACGTATCGTTGACCACCTCCTCTTCGAGAGAATCCGCATTCAGAGCCATAAGCGCTCGTGCCCAGTCAAGGGTTTCGCTGATCGAGGGAGTTTTCTTGAGATCCAGGGCGCGGATTTTGTGCATCATGGTCACGACTTCCTCGGCCAACTGCTTCGCGATATTAGGCACACGGGAATCCAGAATCTTGATTTCCAGTTCCTCGGTGGGGTAGTCGATCCAGAGGTGGAGACATCGCCGCTTGAGTGCGTCGCTCATCTCGCGAGCATCGTTGGATGTCAGGAAGACCAGAGGTTGGCTGGTCGCCTCGATGGTCCCAATCTCCGGAATGGTCACCTGGAAATCAGACAATATTTCCAAGAGAAATGCTTCAAATTCCGGGTCCGACTTGTCGACCTCGTCGATCAAAAGCATCGTGGGTTTTTCGGCTGTTATTGCCTGCATCAAGGGCCGGGGCACAATGAACCGACTCGAGAAGAAGACCGAGTCCTCAGCGCCCACTCTGTCCGCAGCTTCAGTGAGACTCCCTGCTCCGGCAATGGTCTCGGAAACCTTGTCCTTGAGGATCTGGGTATAGAGCAGTTGCTTGCTGTATTCCCACTCGTAGAGCGCCTTGGCCTCGTCGAGCCCTTCGTAGCACTGGAGCCGGATGAGTTCCCGACCCAGAGAGCGCGCGACCACTTTTGCCAGTTCGGTCTTGCCAACACCAGCGGGGCCTTCGATGAGGATGGGCTTGTCCAACTCCTGGGCCAGAAATACGACTGTGGCGATGCGCTTGTCGCAGATGTAGCCAAGATTGCCTAAGTCATTGATAACGGATTGGACTGAATCGAACATGATCGGATCCCTTTACAGGCCAGGGTTCATGGCGCTGACCCTGGCGAATCAGGTCGTTAAACCCGGGCCATCCCGAAAAGCCCCAGGCTGATGGTGCAGTGCGGGCTCATAGGGCTTCAGCCCATCAAATTGAGAACGTGTCCGAGCTTCTCTTTCTTGGTTCGTAAATAGCGAAGGTTGTTGGAGTTCGGCTCAATCTCGAGAGGGACACGCTCCACGATGCTGATGCCATAGCCCGCTATCCCGGCGCGCTTGCCGGGGTTGTTCGTGATAATCCTCATCTGCCGAACTCCGAGATCTGAAAGGATTTGACTCCCCACCCCGTAGTCCCGCAGGTCCGCCTTGAATCCCAGCCGATGATTGGCCTCGACGGTATCCAAACCCTCTTCGTCCTGAAGCGAATAGGCCCGCATCTTGTTCTTCAGCCCGATGCCCCGGCCCTCCTGCCGCATATAAAGCACGATGCCCGCGCCCTCTTCCTCGATCATCCGCATGGAGGCCTCGAGTTGCTCCCCACAGTCGCAGCGCATCGAGCCGAAGGCATCTCCTGTAAGACACTCACTGTGGACCCGGACCAGAACGGGGACATCGCTGTCGATCTCACCCTTCACCAAGGCCATATGGTCGATATGATCGATATCGTTTTCATAGACGATGCACGTGAAAGCACCACCCGCCCGAGTGGGCATTTTGGCCGTAGCCGCCCGCCTCACCAAGTTTTCGTTGCGCAGGCGATAGCGAATCAAGTCCTTGATGGTGACGATCTTGAGATCGTGTTTTTCAGCGTAGGTGCCCAAATCACTCATGCGCGCCATGCTGCCATCTTCATTCATGATCTCGCAGATCACGCCAGCCGATTTCAAACCCGCCAGTCGGGCCAGGTCCACCGCACCCTCGGTCTGGCCCACCCGCCGAAGCACACCGCCCTCTCTGGAGCGGAGCGGAAAAACGTGCCCGGGTCTCACGATCTCGGCCGGCTTGACGTCGTCCTTGATCGCCACCTGAATTGTGTGGGCGCGGTCGTGGGCGGAGATCCCTGTGGTCACCCCTTCCCGGGCCTCAATAGAGACCGTGAAGGCGGTGCCGTATGCAGCGGTGTTCTCGTAGTCGGGCACCATCATCCCGAGGTGCAGCTTTTTAAGCTGGCTTTCGGTCAGGGCTAGGCAGATCAAGCCTCGTCCATGGGTGGCCATGAAATTGATGGCCTCGGGCGTCACCGCTTCAGCGGCCATGCAGAGATCGCCCTCATTCTCTCGGTCCTCATCGTCGACGAGGATCACCATCTTCCCCTCACGAATATCGGATATCGCTTCCTCGATCGTCGAGAGAAGCGATCCGGGTTCTCCAGGGGCTGATCTGAGATCAAGTTCGGGGGGGGGAGTACTTTCGGGCATTTTTTAAACCACCTTCGTCCGGACCACTCTGGGTTCCGGCGTGTAATTACGAAGAATATTCAACGCTGACACCAATGTCAATTGAGGCCCCGAAGAGATCTCACTGCTCGCCCTCACCGGGTTTGCCCTGGCGGAAGATCGCCAAAAGATCCTGAGCTGCGGCTGCTGGGGTGCGTTTTTGCGACTGAACGTCTTCCTCAAATTCCGCAACGCGCTGGGCCACCGCAGCATCCGCATTCATAGCATGGCGAAGCCCCTGATCCACCAGGGACCACATCCACTCGCGGTTCTGAGCGCGTCGCCGGGTGTCCAACTCGCCGCTGGCCTCCAGAGCCGCCCGATGCTCGACGATCGCTGCCCACAGTTCCCCGACCCCCGTCGCCTCCAGGGCGCTCACGAGCAGTGCCCTGGGCAACCACGATGCCGTCGTCGGCCGGATCAACTGCAGAGCCCCCGCGTATTCGCCCCGAGTTCGCTCGGCCACGGCGCGCATGGCCCCGTCGGCCTTGTTCACCGCCAGACAATCGGCCAATTCCATCACTCCGCGCTTGATCCCCTGGAGTTGGTCACCCCCCCCAGGCAGAAGCAGAACCAGGAAAAAGTCCACCATGGACGCAACAGTCACCTCGGACTGGCCAATTCCCACGGTCTCGATCAGGACGACGTCGTAACCGGCGGCCTCGCACAGCAGCATCACCTCCCGGGTTCGGTGCGCCACTCCTCCCAGGGAACCGCCCGAGGGCGAGGGACGAATATAGGCCGCGGGCAACGACGCAAGGCGCTCCATACGCGTCTTGTCGCCGAGAATGCTCCCCCCGGTCACGGGGCTGCTGGGGTCGACGGCCAGAACCGCGACGCGATGCCCTTGCTCCACCAACTGCAACCCGAGGGCCTCAATGAGCGTACTCTTGCCGACTCCGGGAGGGCCAGTGATGCCCACGCGTATCCCGTGCCCCGTAAAGGGGACCAATTGTTCAAGGATCGACTGCCCCAGCGCCGCCTGCTCGGGACGCGTACTTTCGATTAACGTAATGGCCCGGGCGATTGCCCGTCGATCCCCCTCGCGAATCGCCCGGCAATAGCTTTCGGGTGATTCCCAGGAACCAGAAGAGGCTCCTGACTCGGGGGAATGGGGCCGCATGCCCCTCCCCAGGCGGTCAGCCAAGGAACTCATACCAAGCGCTCGCGCAGCACTCGCAGGACCTCGCTCGCTGCCGCGGGGATCGCAGTCCCTGGGCCGAAGATCGCGCCCACGCCCTTGCTCTCAAGGAACGCATAGTCCCTTGGCGGGATCACACCGCCCACCACCACCGAAATGTTCTCCGCCCCCTCGTGGGCCAGAGCATCGATCAACTCGGGGACGAGGGTCTTGTGCCCGGCCGCCTGACTGGACACGCCCACAACGTGAACGTCATTGTCGATTGCCTGGCGCGCAGCTTCCGTCGCGGATTGAAAGAGAGGCCCGATATCGACGTCGAATCCGATGTCCGCAAAAGCGGTCGCGATCACCTTCATACCCCGGTCGTGACCGTCCTGGCCCAGTTTAACGACCAGCATCCGGGGTCTGCGCCCCTCGTCCTTTGCAAACTCCTCTACGGAGCGGCAGGCCTTATCGAAATCCGGATCCTTCGTATCCACGGAGCCGTATACCCCCGAAACCGATTGTACCGTGGCGCGGTATCGGGTGTAGACCTCCTCGAGGGCATCGGAGATTTCACCCACGCTTGCCCGCACCCGAACCGCTTCCACGGCGGCCGCCAGCAGGTTGCCCTCGCCGCTCTCCGCTAGGGCGGTCAGATGGGCGAGCGCCTTCTTTACCTGTCCGGAGTCACGGGTCTGGCGAATTTTCTCGAGTCGCCGCATCTGGGATTCACGCACCGCCGTGTTGTCGATATCCCGAACATCAATCTCGGGTTCCTCTTCGAGTCGGTACTTGTTCACACCGACAATGACATCGAGGCCGCTGTCCACCCTTGCCTGTCGGCGAGTGGCACATTCCTCGATGCGCAACTTGGGCATCCCATTGACGATGGCTTTGGTCATGCCACCCAGTTCTTCGATCTCGGCGATCACCTTCCGAGCTTCAGCGGCTACCTGGTGGGTGAGCGATTCCATGAAATACGAACCGCCCCACGGATCCACAACAGCGGAAATACCCGTTTCTTCCTGAAGGATCAGTTGGGTATTTCGGGCGGTACGAGCCGCCGCATCCGTGGGAAGGCTCACCGCCTCATCGTAACTGTTGGTATGTAGAGATTGGGTTCCGCCAAAGACCGCCGCCATGGCCTCGATCGTTGTTCGAACCACATTGTTCAACGGATCCTGCTCCGTCAGGCTTGCACCCGAGGTCTGACAGTGGGTCCGCAGCATCGACGAGCGAGCGTTTTTCGGTTCGAACTGACTCATCAACTCGGCCCACAGCAACCTCGCTGCCCGCATCTTGGCCACTTCCATGTAGAAATTCATCCCTATGGCCCAGAAGAAGGAAAGTCGTCCCGCGAAGAGGTCGACATCCAGGCCCTTGGAAAGCGCAGCACGCACGTATTCCACGCCATCGGCAAGGGTGAATGCCAGCTCGAGAACCGTGTTCGCTCCGGCCTCCTGCATGTGATAGCCGCTGATCGAAATCGAATTGAACTTGGGCATCTCCTGGGCGGTGTGCTCGATGATATCCGCAACGATTCGCATGCTGGGATCAGGAGGGTAGATATAGGTGTTGCGGACCATGAACTCCTTGAGGATGTCGTTCTGGATAGTTCCGGCCAGTTTGGACTGAGGGACTCCCTGCTCCTCAGCCGCCACGATGAAACAGGCCAGAACTGGCAGCACTGCCCCATTCATGGTCATCGACACCGTCACTTCGTCCAGGGGGATCTGGTCGAAGAGGATTTTCATGTCCTCGACCGTGTCGATGGCAACCCCAGCCTTGCCCACATCCCCCGTCACTCGGGGGTGGTCCGAGTCGTAGCCACGATGG
>CAWVXN010000083.1:0-9938 GCA_963933695.1 uncultured Myxococcales bacterium
CGCATTTTAAGCAAGTTTTTCGGCACGCGGAACGACCGAGTCATCAAGGGCATTGTTCCCTTGCTCGAACGCATCAACGCCCAGGAGCCCAAGCTGGTTGGCTTGGCGGATGCAGAGCTCAAGGCGCGAACGCCGCTCTTTCGCCAGCGCCTGGAAAATGGCGAGCCCCTGGACGATCTCCTGCCCGAGGCCTTCGCCACCGTGCGCGAGGCGGCCAAGAGGACCCTCGGGCAGCGGCACTACGACGTCCAGATGATCGGCGGGGTGGTGCTGCATCGGGGTGAAATCGCCGAAATGAAGACCGGCGAAGGCAAGACCCTAGTGGCCACGTTGCCGTGTTATCTCAACGGCTTGACGGGCCAGGGTGTGCACGTGGTGACGGTCAATGACTTCCTGGCCCAGCGCGATGCCGAGTGGATGGGCGAGGTCCACCGCTTTTTGGGCCTGTCGGTGGGGTCCATCGTTCATGGGCTCGACGACGCCCAGCGCCGGGCGGGCTACGAGGCCGACGTGACCTACTGCACGAACAACGAACTCGGCTTCGACTATCTGCGCGACAACATGAAATACTCGGTCGACCAGTTCGTCCAGCGAAACCTTCATCTGGCCATCGTGGATGAGGTGGACTCCATTCTGATCGACGAGGCCCGGACGCCCCTGATCATCTCGGGCCCCTCGGAGGAGAACACCCAGATCTACGAAGTGGCCAATCGCGTGATCCCGATCCTCGAGCAAGGCGTTCAAGGCGAAGCCTCCAAGGGAATCGAGGAGAGCGGCGACTACTGGGTCGACGAGAAGAGTCACAACGCCACACTCACCGAATCGGGTGTGCAAAAGGTCGAGAAGTCCCTTCGTATCGACAACCTCTTCGACCCCTCGATGCTTCCGGTGATTCACGCCGTCAACCAAGCCCTTTCCGCTCATTCCTTGAAGCGCATCGACGTGGATTACGTGGTGCGCAAGGGCGATGACGGCAGCAAGGAAGTCGTGATCGTCGATGAACATACCGGGCGGCTGATGCCCGGCCGGCGCTGGTCCGATGGGCTTCATCAAGCCGTAGAAGCCAAGGAGGGCATCAAGGTTCGGAGCGAGAACCAGACCCTGGCCTCGGTGACCTTTCAGAACTTCTTCCGGATGTACGACAAACTCGCGGGCATGACGGGGACGGCGGACACCGAGGCGTCGGAATTCGCCAACATTTACGACCTTGACGTGATGCTCGTTCCCACCAACAGGCCCCTGGTGCGCGACGACCTGGCCGACGTGGTCTTCAAGACCAAACAGGAAAAATTCAATGCCACGGTCGAAGAGATCGAGGCGCGCCACGCCACGGGCCAGCCGGTGCTGGTGGGTACGATTTCCATTGAAACTTCGGAGATGCTCGCCAAGAAACTCAAGAAGCAGGGGATCAAACACGATGTCCTGAACGCCAAGCAACACCATCGGGAATCGGAGATCGTCGCCCAGGCCGGGCGCAAGGGCGCAATTACCATTTCGACCAATATGGCGGGGCGAGGCACGGATATTTTGTTGGGGGGCAACCCCGAGGCGATGGCCCTGGCGAAATGCGGCCAGGACAAGGAACACCCCGACTACTTGACGCATCTGGCCCATTTTGAATCCCAGTGCGCGGCGGAGCAGCAGGCCGTCCTGGCCGCTGGTGGCCTCCATATTTTGGGCACCGAGCGCCATGAAAGCCGGCGCATCGACAACCAGTTGCGCGGTCGAGCGGGTCGCCAGGGTGATCCCGGTTCGAGCCAGTTCTTTCTCTCTCTCGAAGACGATCTTCTGCGGATCTTCGAAGCGGATCGTGTCGCCCAGTGGTGGGATCGAGTTGGGGTGGAAGAGGGCGAGGCCATCGAAAACCGGATGTTGACCCGGGTAATCGAAGGCGCCCAGAAGAAGGTCGAGAGCCGGAATTTCGATATCCGCAAGCATTTGCTGGACTACGACGACGTCATGAACAAACAGCGCCAGGCCTTCTATGCCCGGCGGGTCGAAGCCCTGCGTCACGAAGCCATCGACGAGGAAGTGCTCGCCATGGTGGAGGGCCAATTGGTCGCCTTCCTCGACGAGATCTGGCCGGAAAAGGGCGATCCCGAGGACGAGGAACTCGACCAACTGGTGAGCCTCATGGAACACCAGTTCGGGGTTGTGCTGCCCGTCGACAGTCCTCCGCTCCGGGTGGATGGCCAGTTCCCTGGGGAGAAGGAGCCTCTGGGTCACCTGCTGCTGGAAACGTTCAGTGGCTTGCTGGCGGACAAGAGGGCGCGCTGCGTGGAGTTCGGTACCCAGTTCACGGAAGTGGTCGAGTATCCGAGCTTCGATTGGTTTCAGCGCGACATCATGCTGCGCATTCTCGATTCCCAATGGAAGGATCATCTCCACACCATGGACGGCTTGCGCGAGTCGGTGGGCCTTCGCGGGTATGCCCAGCGTGATCCGAAACTCGAATACCAGCGCGAGGGTTTTGGGTTCTTTGCGGAGATGGAACAGCGGGTCGACGAGCAGGCGCTCGAAACGATCTTTAAATTCGAGTTTCCCAGGCCTCGACTTGAGAGCACGGCGGCGGCCAGGGCTTCCGGCGGCGGTCGGAGTCTCCCGGGTGCTCAGTCGGGCCCATCGCCGTCCGGGGCATCGTCTGGCGATGCAGGCGCCAAGGTCGGCCGCAACGAGCCGTGCCCATGTGGCAGCGGCAAAAAGTACAAGCGCTGCCACGGCGCTTGAGCGCAGTGCCTGGGCGTTCCCCGCCCAGGTTTCGGGCGTGCGGCGTGCGGCGAGAGGTCTGGGGGAGAGATGAAGGCGGCGGAGACGCCCACGGTTCCGGGATTCAGGGCCAGCGGTATCCATTGTGGCATCAAGGCGGGCGATAAGGCCGGCGAGCCGGATCTGGCGCTTTTGGTGAGCGACGAACCGGCCACGGTGGCCGGGGTGTTTACTCTCTCAACCGTCGTCGGCGCGCCGGTTGAACTCAGCCGGGCCCGGGCTCAAAAGGGCCGGGCTCGCGCGGTGGTGGTGAACAGCGGCGTGGCCAACGTCGCCATGGGTGAACGCGGCCGGCGAAATGCTGTCCGCATGGGCGATCTCGTGGCTCGCGCCGTGGGCTGCCCCGCCGAAGAAGTGCTGGTCGCTTCGACGGGAGTGATTGGTGAGCCCCTGCCCATGGGAGCCATCGGGCGGGGTGTGCGGGCGGCGGCGGAAGTCCTGGATCCCGGGGGTCTCGGCCGGGCAGCCGAGGCAATTCGGACTACCGATACCTTCGCGAAACTCGCCCAGCGGCGGGTCCGAATCGGGGGCCGCACGGTGACGGTCGCGGGGATCGCCAAGGGCTCGGGCATGATCGAGCCCGATATGGCGACGATGCTGGCCTTCGTGTTGACCGATGCTCAAGCGTCGGCCCCGTATCTGCGCGGCGTGCTGCGCCGGGTTGCCGATGACACGTTCAACCGCGTGAGCGTGGACGGCGAGACCAGTACCAGTGACAGCGTGCTTCTGCTGGCAAACGGGGTGTCGGGTGCGCCTGTGCTGAAGCGCCCCGTCGGTCCCGATGCAGAGCGCTTCGAAGCGGCGGTTCACGACGTGGCCGAATCGCTTGCGATGGATTTGGCCCGGGACGGAGAGGGCGCCACCAAACTGGTGAAGGTTGTGGTGGTCGGGGCGAGCAGCCCGAGTCAGGCCCGGGCCGCGGCCCGCCGGATCGCGAACTCGCTGCTGGTGAAGACGGCGATCTTCGGGGCCGACCCCAACTGGGGCCGGATCCTGCAAACCGTGGGTGCGGGCCGGATCCGGCTCGACCTGGAGAATACCCGGATCGGTTTGTGCGGCGTCACAGTGTTCCGGGCAGGCGCCTCGGCGGGCCCGGCGGCGCGTCGCCGAGCTGCGGTGCGCCTGGCCGATTCGGCGGAAGTCGAAATCGTGATGGACCTGGCCGCCGGCGTGCACCGGGCTCGGATCTGGACCTGCGACCTGAGCACCGAGTACGTTCGCATCAACGCCGAGTACACCACCTGAGCCCCTTCTCTTCTCGGCACTCGCCCGGGTTCCCCCGGCTCCCCCGACCCACCGATGCCCACGCCCCCTTGGGGCCAGCGTGGTCGGCCGGATCCGATTCTGCTACCTAGAGCGGCGGCTGATCCAGATGGGGTCGGTACAACACACGCTTCAATTCGCCCCTGCGGTGCCGGAGATGATCCGGTTGGGGAGTTTACGGATATGAAGCGGAGGCAGAACCGCGAAGGAGAAATGAATGAGCGAAACGACGGTGCCACCCTCGGCGGCCGGTGATACCCCCGCTGCCGCTGCCGCCCCTGCGGGCGAAGAAACCGCAGCCGCGATCTTCGAGAAGACCGACCTGAGCATCCGGGCCCTGCTGGAAGCCGGCGCCCATTTCGGCCACCAGACCCATCGCTGGAATCCGCTCATGCGCCCCCACATCTTTGGGGCTCGCAACGGCACCCATATTCTGGATCTTGATCAAACTTTGCCCAATTTTGTGGCGAGTCTGGACCACATCCGGGAGACGGTTTCCAACGGGGGCAGCGTGCTCTTCGTGGGGACCAAGCGCCAGGCGGCGGACGTCATCCGGAGCCAGGCCGAACGCGGTGGTCAGTATTACGTGAACAACCGTTGGCTGGGCGGCATGCTGACCAACTGGAAGACCGTTAAGAAATCCATTGATACTTACAAGAACCTGTTGGCCATTCAGGCGGATGAGGAAAAGCGAGCGGAGCACTCGAAGAAAGAACTCGCCCGCATGAGTCGCTTGTGCCAGAAATATGACAAGTCCCTGGCGGGCATCAAGAACATGCCGCGAGTCCCCGACGTGATCTTCATCGTGGACGTCGGCAAGGAGGCCATCGCGATCAGCGAGGCGCGTCGATTGGCCATTCCGATCATTGGCATCGTGGACAGCAATCGTGACCCGCGCAATATCGACTACGTGGTTCCAGGCAACGACGATGCGACACGAGCCATCGATCTGTACTGCAAGTGCGTGGCGGACGCGTGCATCGAGGGCGAGGCCATGCGTCAGGATAAACTGGTTTCCCAAAAGGAGGCCGAGCCCAAGGGCGACAAGGTACTGCCGGGCACCGGGCGCCGGGTCGTGGAAATCACCCAGCCGGCACGACGAACTCGCGGTCAGGGCGGAGGCGCGGGTGGCACGACCGGAAGCGGCCGGACCCAGAGTGCAGGGGGCTGGTCGGATAAGCGTGCGGGCGAAGGCGCTGAAGCGAGCAAGACCGAAGGGGCTAAGGCTGAAGCGACTAAGACTGAAGCGACTAAGCCTGAAGCGACTAAGCCTGAGGCGACCAAGTCTGAAGCGACTAAGCCTGAAGCGACTAAGCCTGAAACGACTAAGCCTGAAACGACTAAGCCTGAAACAAAGAAGGCCGGGCCGGCCGAGACCAAAAAGGCACCCGCCGAGACCGAAGCAGCGAGTGCCGAACCGGTCAGCGCTGAGGCGGCTCCCGAGCCGGCGAAAGCAACGGACGCGGACAAGGACTGAGCGCTCCGGGCATTGGGACCTCGCCCGAATACGGCGGCGAAATTCCGGGAACGCAATCTGAGGAACAAGAGAACCGAGGAGAGAATCGTGGCAGACATATCTGCAAAGGACGTAAAAGCCCTAAGGGACCAGACCGGGGCGGGCATGATGGATTGCAAGACGGCTCTCAAGGACAGCGAGGGCGACGTGGAGCGCGCAATGGAGCTGCTGCGCGAGCGCGGTCTGTCGAAGGCTGGCAAGCGTGCCGGGCGTACCACCAGTGAAGGAGCCGTTGCGGTCTCCATTGAAGGCGGCTTCGGCGTCATTATTGAGCTCGGCTGCGAGACCGATTTCGTGGCGAAGAACGATCAGTTTCAGCAACTCGTCCAGGGGATTGCCGATGCACTCCGCGCTTCGGGCGATGTCGGGAATGTGGAGGCCGCCCTGGCGGCTAAGATCGAATCCGAGACCGTGGATACCCGCATCAAGGCCGCTGTGGGCCGGGTGGGTGAAAATATCCAGTTGAAGCGGGTCGGTTCGATCCAGGTCGATGGCCTTGTGGGCGGCTATATCCACGGAGGCGGAAAGCTCGGTGTCCTGATCGGTGTGGCTTCGGCTACTCCCGACGCGGTCGCCGGCATCGTCAAGGATCTGGCCATGCACGTGGCTGCCGCCGATCCTACGCCTCTGGCGGTGGATCAAGCGGGCCTGGATGCCAATGTGGTGGAGAAGGAACGCACGATTCTGCGCAATCAGGCGCTGGAGAGTGGGAAGCCCGAGAACATCGTGGACAACATGGTGAAGGGGCGACTGAAGAAATTCTTTGCCGAGAATTGCCTGGTCGAACAATCGTTCGTGAAGGATCCGGACAAGTCTGTGGCGGACGTTCTGGCGACCACGGGAGAGGCGAGGGTCACCGAATTCCTGCGCTTCAAGCTGGGCGAGGACGCCGAGTGAAGCCCGTCTTCGGTCGGCTGCTCTTGAAGCTCTCCGGCGAAGGCCTCGCCGGGGACGAGGGCTTCGGCATCAGCCCGACGGTGATTGCGGGCATCGCCGAGCAAATCCGGGACGTGCACCAGCTGGGTGTTGAGATCAGTATCGTGATCGGTGGCGGCAATATCATTCGAGGCATGACGGCGGCCTCCCAGGGCATGGATCGCGCCAACGCAGACTACATGGGCATGCTGGCTAGTGTCATCAACGCTATGGCGCTCCAGGATTCTCTGGAGAAAGTCGGGGTGGATACCCGGGTTCTCTCGGCTCTGGAGATCAATCAGGTAGCCGAGCTCTATATTCGCCGCCGGGCCGTTCGACACCTGGAGAAGGGTAGGGTGGTGATCTTCGGCGGAGGCACGGGCAACCCGTACTTCACCACGGACACCGCCGCCGCTTTGCGGGCCGCTGAAATCCATGCGGAAGTGATCCTGAAGGCCACCCAGGTCGACGGGGTCTACAGCAGCGATCCCCGCCAGGACCCGTCCGCGGTTCGGTACGAGAAGCTTTCCTTCAAGGAAGCGATGCAGAAGAACCTTCAATTTATGGACCAGGCGGCGATTGCGCTCTGCCGGGAGAATGACCTGCCCATCGTGGTTTTCGATATGGGGCAGACGGGCAATATTCAAAAGGTTGTACTGGGCCAGAGTGTGGGTACCCTGGTGAATGAGTAGACAGGAGGTGAGCCATGGCCGGTGAAGAAGAGGTCGAACTCGTCCTAGGCGAGGGGCGTGAAGCCATGGAAAAGACCCTCGAGACCTACAGGCGTGAGCTCCTGAAGGTGAGAACAGGGCGGGCCAGTACGGTTTTGCTCGATGGAATCTTGGTCGACTATTTCGATACGCCGACGCCGCTTAAGCAATTGGCGAGCCTCTCGGTTCCCGACCCGCGGATGATCGTGATCTCCCCTTTTGACAAGTCCAGCATTGGGAATATCGAGCGAGCGATTCAGGCGGCGAATCTGGGGCTGACTCCGGGCAATGATGGCAAGGTGGTTCGCATTTCGATTCCCCCGCTGACCGAGGAGCGCCGCAAGCAACTGGTCAAGCAGGTACGCAAGATCGCCGAGGACTATCGGGTGGGGATTCGCGATAGCCGTCGCGAGGCGCTCTCCTTGCTCAAGGACCTGGAGAAGGACGGAAGCCTCCCCAAGGACGACTGCCATCGGGCCGAGAAGGGCGTGCAGGAACTCACCGACGAACACGTCAAGCGGATCGATGCGCTCACGGCCCAGAAGGAAAAAGAGGTTCTCGAGGTCTGATCATGCCTCCCGCCGCGATTTCTCCGAATCGGCTGCCGCGCCACGTGGCCATCATCATGGACGGCAACGGTCGCTGGGCCGAAGCCCGGGGGCTCCAACGCAATCGCGGGCACCTGGCGGGTGTCGACTCGGTGAAAGAGGTGGTGCGCTGCGTCCAGGATCTCGGTCTGGAGTACTTGACTCTCTACGCCTTCTCGAGCGAGAACTGGAATCGGCCCGATGCCGAGGTCTCCGAATTGATGCGCCTGCTCGAGGTTTACCTCGATGAAAATATTGCCGAGGCCCAGGAACGCGGCGTCCGACTCAGGGTGATGGGGCGGCTGGATAGCTTGCCCGCAAGCACCCGATCCGCAGTGGACCGGGCGGTGGACGCGACCCGGGACAATCCCAACGGCGACCTGATTTTTGCTCTCTCCTACGGGGGCAGAGGTGAGATCGTGGATGCTGCGCGCCGCCTGATGCAGGCGGCCAAAGCCGGTCGCCTGGATCCCGAGTTGCTGGATGAAGAAACATTTGCCGCGCACCTCTACTTGCCCGATGTCCCCGATCCGGATTTGCTGATTCGCACCGGGAATGAGTGCCGTGTCTCGAATTTTCTGCTCTGGCAGATCGCCTACGCGGAGATTTACACGAGCCCAGTGATGTGGCCCGATTTTAGTCGGGAGCACCTTGAGGTTGCGATCGGGGATTACCAGTCCCGGGAGCGACGCTTTGGCATGACGAGTGCCCAGGTCGAGACCGTGAGCGAGACCGTGAGTGAGGCCGGTCGCGGGAGTCGGGCGTGAGGCGGCTTTGCGTGCTCGGCAGCACCGGAAGCGTGGGCGAGCAGACCCTCGCCGTCGTGGCTGATCATCCCGAGCGCTTCGACGTAGTGGCTCTGGCCGCCGGGAAGAACGTGGCGCGGCTCGCCGAACAGGTTGAACGATTCAGTCCGCAGATCGTTTCCGTTGCCGACGAGGCTGGCGCACGGGAACTGCGCCAGCGGATCGGGAAGGCAGGGAACACGGACATTCAGATTGGTGTGGGGGCGGATGGCTTGCTGGCTGTGGCCACCTACCCGGCAGATCTCGTGATGGCGGCGCTGGTGGGTGCGGTGGGGTTGGCTCCCACCCTGGCGGCGGTTCGAGCCGGCCGGGACGTGGCTTTGGCGAACAAAGAGGTCATGGTGATGGCCGGCGCCCTGGTGCGCAGGGAGGTCTCTGCTCAGGGGAGCGTGCTCCTGCCCGTGGACAGCGAGCACAGCGCGATCTTCCAGGCGCTGTCGGGGCAACGAAGGGAGGATGTCGCGCGGCTGGTGCTGACATGCTCGGGCGGTCCCTTCCGCGACGCCCAGGCTTGGCCGTCGACGCGTTTGGCGGGGGCCAGTCGCGAGGAGGCCCTCGACCACCCCAATTGGGATATGGGAGACAAGATCACCATCGACTCGGCCACGCTCATGAACAAGGGGCTCGAGGTGATCGAGGCGCGTTGGCTCTTTGACGTTCCCGCGGATCGCATCGATGTCGTTGTCCATCCCCAATCCATTGTCCACAGCTTGGTGGAATATCGGGACACGTCGGTGATGGCCCAGCTCGGGCTGCCCGATATGCGCGTCCCCATTGCCGTGGCCCTGGCACACCCCGAGCGTCTGGCTCTGGACGCCCCCCGTCTCGATCTGGCCGCCATTGGTCGCCTGGATTTTGAAGCGCCCGATACTGAGCGGTTTCCTTGTCTGGGCCTGGCGTATCGGGCACTTGAGGGAAGCGAAGCGGCCCCAGCTGTGTTGAACGCGACCAACGAGGTGACAGTGGCGGCGTTCCTCGCCGGGCGGATTGTCTTTGGCGCTATAGCCTCCACGAACGCCAAAGTGCTGAACGAACATTTAACGGCGTGCCCGGATGCGCGCGTCGGAACCCTGGATGACGTGTTGGAAGCCGATGGATGGGCGCGCCGCCGGGCGCGTCAGTGTCTCGGGCTCGAGGCATCGTCCGCCACGGCGGAGGCGAGTTGATGGTTGTTTTTGATTACATTTTTGCTGCGATTCCCATGCTGGGAGTGCTGATCTTTGTTCATGAGTTAGGCCATTTCGTGGTGGCCAAGCTCTGTGGCGTTCGGGTGCTGAAGTTTTCCATCGGGTTCGGTTCGCCCATTGGGTTTGGCAGTTACCGGATGCGCTGGGAGCGGAACGGCACCGAGTACGTAGTCGCCTGGATTCCCTTC
>CAWVXN010000084.1:0-9899 GCA_963933695.1 uncultured Myxococcales bacterium
GAAATATGAAACTTCATGTCCTGAGCGCAATAATGGTCATGATCGTCGGTATGGTCATCGCTGTGGTCATGGGCGTCGTGGTCACGGGCATGGGCATGGGCATGCCCGCTCCCGAAGGCGTCGCCCAGGCTCGCAAGCCACACCCGCAGACCGCTTCGCCAGATCCCGCGCAAAACCAGTCCCCCAAGTAAAGCGCTGCCGGCCAGGGCCAAGACCGAGTGCCCATGCGCCTCCCCGAAGCCCCCCTCGGGCACGTTGGCTTCCAGTCCCAAGAGGTTGGTCGCTACCGCGAAGACCCAGACAGCCAGGATCAGCGCGCCCAGTCCCATCCAAGCCGCCCTGGCGCCGAAGGCGGCGCGCAAGAATCCCACAGTGGCCAAGTTGGTGGCCGGGCCCAGCAGGAGTCCCGCCAGGACCGCCCCGGAAGAAAAACCCTTCCCGATGAGCACAGCCGCCAGGGGGGTGGCCGCAGCAGCGCAGACATAGCTCGGGACCGCTATCAGCGAAATCACGACAATGTCCAGCCCGGAACCCGCCCAGCTTCCCATGCCGCCGTCGGGCAGAACCGCTTGGGTATACGCGGCGAGCACCAGGCCCACCAGAGTGAAGGGGCCCACGTGATGAAGCAACTCATCAAAATGATCCATCGCTCGGCGCCAGACTCCTTCACGCTCGGAACCCGGGGCCACGGGTTCGCTCTCGGCCACCGGCCGTGCCTCGGACTTCAAAACCCAGGCCACCACCAGGGCGGCCAGCATGGCCACCGCCACCGCCGCGCCCAAACGCATCAGGGCAAAGGGCCACCCCAGGAACCGCGCCGTCAAGGCGAAGCTCTCGACCCCAAGCTCCGGCGTGGCCAACAGAAAGGCCACCACCAAGGCCGGGCCTCCGCCCCGGGCGCGGAGGGATTCTGCCAGAGGCAGGACCCCGCACGCACAAATGGGGAGGGGGGCGCCCACCACTGCGCCGCGAAACGCCTGGCCCAGGGAAGACCCCCCTTGGAGCCAGCGGGTAGAGAGCGCGCCACCAAAGGTTTGAAGCAGCGCCCCGATGGCCAGCCCGATCAGGAGAACCGGCGCTGTCTCCAGGGTCAATTCCGCCAGGGCGTTGAAAATGTCCTGGCGGACATCGCCGCCTCCCTCGCCCGAATGGGTGTGCTCGTGCCCTCCCCCCGCGGCCAACATCACCAGGCCGATCCCCGCCGCAATGGCCAGCATATCCGCGAGCCGTCCGCTCAAATCTCGGGGCGCCTCCGCCCGCCAATCGTGGCCGATCACATGCAAGAGCAAGCCACTGGCCACGGCCAGGATCCATGGCTCCCAGATTTCCATGGTCTGCGCCGGCGTGGCGCCCACGATAAAAACCCCCAGGCACGTGGCCGCAGCGACGCCCACCGAACGCGCCACCGCGTGCCGAGTGCCGTAGCGATCCGCATAAGCGAGCACCAGAACCCCGGTAATCGGAACCGTGTGGGCGGCGATGGCGACAAGCACACCGATATCGACGCCGGCGGCCGGACCGAGTCCACCGAAGAGCCCCAACGCCATGCCGTCCGCCAGCCTGTGCCAGAGCAGGCCGATATAGCCGAGTTCCACGGCGATCCAAGAGGGGTCTCGACGGGGACCGGAGCCCCGCCCGGACCGGAAGCGAACAACGCGCTCGAAACCCGCCGGCGCCACCAAAGCGATCCCAAAGACGCCCAGTGCCCAGAGTCCAATATCCGCCATGGCGGCGGGAAGCAGTTGGGTCAGCACGACCACCACAGCCGCCACCAGGGCAAAGGTCCGCACGGGCTCCAGGGCACGATGGCTCCGCGAGCCCAACAAGACCACCGCCGTTCCGGCGGCCACAGAGCCCACGGACACGAACAAGGCGAGCCACACGACCGATTTTCCTCCCCTGTAAGCCCAGGCTGCGCCTCATCCCGAGGGCAACGCTGGGCAGTTTGATTCCCCTGTGGGAATCTCGCAAGGGGTCCGAAACCGATCGGGCGATCCGGTGGGCAACCCAGATTCCCTGTGCGACCCAGACCGAGCCGGGCCGGGGGCGTTCAAGGTTCCCTCACACTTACTGCCGGGGAGGCAGCACACCCCGAAAATCTGGGCGCTTCAAATGCAGTGCCCCGGGCGAATCGCACGGCTCATATAAGCCAGGCCAGCGCCCATCACGCCCGCCACCGTCAATCCTAGCCTCGGAGAGTCGCCTGAGCTGCCTCTTACGCAAGCCAGCGGTGTTGGCATGCGCCATGCATTGTTACTCGGCAAGGGGCGAGCAGAATCGGGATCAAAAACTCTTAACCCAATGAATCAAGAAAGCCCGATCACACTGCCGCGAAGCGGGGAGCAATAAAATGAGTCTCAAGCAAAGCGCCGAGCACGATGAATACTCCCGGGGAATGATGCTCGCACTCACCGATGCGCTCGCGCTACTCGCGGCCACCGGGCCACAGGCCACGATGGCCGCAGCCAATATGCCGTCGCCCCCCGCCCAGGACCGCTTTACCCGGGGCCGCCGGGAGGGCTGGGATCGGGCCGCGCTCATTATTCGCGCAGCCCAGGCCAACGCACTGATGAAGGGGGAGCCGAACCCTCACGATTGAGGGCGCACCACGGGCCCACCGTCGTCACCCGGCGACGGAGAGCCCGAACCGTTGGGGGCGGGTGGACTTCCGAGACGCCGACAGGGATCGGCCGCTTGAGAAGCCCCCCGCGCTCTACGCGTTCCGGGGCCGGTTAACGAACATGCTTCGCCTGACTCTGACTCTGACCCTGACCCTGACCCTGACTCTGCTCATGCTTCTGCCCGGCTCGGCTTAGCGCGAATCCGCTAATCCCGAAGCCCTTAATCCGCAGCCCTTAATCCGAAGCCCTTAATCAATAGCGCCGTCGAGATTTTCCGACTTCGAGGCGAAGTATTCGGACACGATGCTGCGGCGAAGCCCCGCCTGCTTGGCGATCGGGTCCAGCGACGATTGGGCGAAGCCGTTCTTGGGAATCACATCCCGCGGCGGGCTCAAGATCTGGTCGCGTCGGTCGCGTTGAAGCGGCTCGGCCGGTGCCTTGGACATGGGGCGATAATGCCTGACTCCAACACCCCGACCCCGGCGGGCGGGCCTTGCTCGGCTGATCGTACAGGAGTAGGGTAAACCGCACGCTCTCCGAATCACTCCCTTTCCCGATGCCCCTTCCAGGAAACCCTTCATGGCACACGCCTCCAAGTCTCCCGCGCCCAATGCCTCGTCCCGAAATCCCCGAGTCGTGGTCATTGGAGCCGGGATGTCCGGGATTCTCAGCGCCATCAAATTGCAGGAGGCGGGCTTCGATCAATTCGTCGTGTACGAAAAAGCCGATCGACTCGGAGGAACATGGCGAGAGAACACCTACGCGGGGATCGCGTGCGATGTGCCCTCTCACTTCTACAGCTATTCATTTGCCCTGAATCCCGAGTGGACCCAACGCTTCTCCCCGGGCCAGGAAATCCAGAGCTATTTCGAAGAAACCGCTCAGCGCTTCGGTGTGGACGCGCGCATCGAGTACGGCAAACAGGTCCAGAGTTGCGTTTTTCGAGAAGGCCGCTGGAGAATCGAGATCGACGACGGTTCCCAGGACGAAGCCGATTTCATCATCGCAGCAACGGGTGTCCTCCATCATCCCTCGATCCCCGATTTCCCAGGCCGGGACAGTTTTGAGGGTCCGGCCTTTCACAGTGCACGTTGGGATCCCAATGTCTCCCTGGCCGACAAGCGGGTCGGCATCATCGGAACCGGATCCAGCGCAATCCAGATGGTTTCGGCCCTGGCCGACAAGGTTCCGGCTCTAACCCTCTTCCAACGGACCCCTCAGTGGGTCGCTCCCGCGGAAAACCCGCCCTACACCGAGGAGGAGAAGGCCCATTTTCGCGCGAACCCCGAGGCCATGGAAACCATCCGAGAGGAATTCGCCCGGACGATGACCGATGCCTTCGCCAATGTTCTGGTCGATGCGGATTCTCCCCTGCTTAAACTGGTTCACGACAACTGCGTGGCCAACTTGGAGAACAGCGTCAGCGATCCGGAACTGCGCGAAAGACTTCGACCCGACTATCGGGCCGCCTGCAAGCGCTTGATCATGTCTCCCAATTTCTACGAGGCCATTCAGCATCCGAATGCGCAACTGGTCACCGAAGGCATCGATCGAATCGAACCCGGGGGAGTCCAGACAATCGACGGGCGCCTCCACGAACTGGACGTGCTGATCTTTGCCACAGGCTTTCACGTGGACAGCTTCGTTCGTCCCATGGAGGTACGGGGTCGGACGGGCACCCTCCTCGACGACGCCTGGAAGGATGCCCCGAGCGCCTACATGGCTATCTCGGTACCGGACTTTCCCAATTTCTTTCTGCTCAATGGCCCCAATTCACCGGTGGGGAATTTCTCGCTCATCGACGTCGCCGAACGGCAGTTCGACTACGTCCTGCAACTGCTCGAGATGGTGCGTTCGGGCCAGTGCACCGGCCTGAGTGCTTCGGGCCAGGCCATGGATGAATTCGATCGGCAGCGCAAGAAAGCCGCGCGCAACACGATCTGGAATAGCGGCTGCAAGAGTTGGTACCTCGACGGTGACGGACTCCCCACTGCCTGGCCCTGGACCTACGACAAATTTCGGGAAGAGATGAGCAACCCCCGCCTAGAGGACTACGAAATCCACTAGGCGCGAGAACTCTCAACCCGAAACTGGCCCCTCGCCGGGACACCCAGAGAAGGAGTCCCATGAACCCCGAGCATTGCCTTGTCGAGCGCGACGGACACGTACTGACCGTCACCCTCAATCGCCCGGAAGCAAAGAACGCCCTGAGCGGAGGCATGATGGCCGGCATGTACCGGGCCTGGCGCATGCTCGACGAGGATCCGGAACTTCGGGTAGGCATTCTCACCGGGCACGGCGATGTGTTCTGCGCCGGAGCCGACCTCAAGGCCATGGGGGGCGGGGAGAGAGACGAGGAATTCCAGGCCCTGATGGCCGAGGTCCCCGACCTCCACTGGCAGGCCCTGCTTCGCCACAACCGGCCCGGCAAGCCCATCATTGCAGCGGTGGAAGGTTTCGCGGTGGCCGGGGGAACAGAAATTTTACAGGGCACGGATATCCGGGTGGCCGCCGAAGATGCGGTCTTTGGCGTCACCGAGGCCCGGCGCGGCCTCTTTCCACTGGGCGGAAGCAGCGTGCGCCTGCGTCGCCAGATCCCCTACACACTCGCCGCCGAAATCCTGCTCACCGCGCGGCACGTGACCGCCCAGGAGGCCCTCTCTTTCGGGCTGATTGGCCGAGTCGTGCCCCGGGGCCAGGCCCTGGCCGAGGCACGAAAGATCGCTGCCGAAATCTGCGAGAACGGTCCCGTTTCCATCCGAGCCCTCATGCGCATGCTGCGCGAAGTGGATGAGAGTTACAGCGAGGCCGATGCCCTGGCCAAGGAGCTCGAGTATGGCGGACCCGTTTTCGCCTCAAAGGATGCCCGGGAGGGCCCGCGCGCCTTCGCCGAGAAGCGCAAGCCGGTGTACATCGGCGAATAGAACCAATCTTCGAGAATCCCCACGATAAGCCATCCCTTGGCCCACCCCGAACAAAGGAGACGCCCGATGCAGGCTGCCGTCATGCGCGCCAACAATTCGCCCCTCGAGATCGAAGAAATTGAAATCGACGATCCCGGCCCGGGTGAAGTCCTCCTTAAAACGGCTGCTTCGGGAATTTGTCACAGCGACCTCAGCGTGATCGAAGGGGGCCTCCCCTTTCCGCCCCCCACCGTTCTGGGCCATGAACCGGCAGGGGTTGTCGAGGCCGTGGGCGAGGGCGTTGTTGATTTCGCCCCTGGCGATCACGTGATCGGATGCCTCTCCTCCTGGTGTGGAGTCTGTAAGTTCTGCACCGGCGGCCGCCCCTACCTTTGTCTCACTCAATTCATGGGCAGGCCCGAAGGAATGGGGCCACGGCTTCGGACGAAAAGCGGAGAGACCATTCCCCAATTCGGGAACCTGTCCTCCTTCGCCGAAATGATGCTCTGCCCCGAACGCTCCCTGGTGAAGATTCGAAGCGACATGCCCCTGGATCGCGCCTGTCTGATCGGCTGCGGGGTCACCACCGGTCTCGGGGCGGCGCTCAACACCGTGAGCATCCCCGCCGGCGCCAGCGTGGTCATCATTGGCTGCGGGGGCGTGGGATTGGCAGCCTTGCAGGGCGCTCGGATCGTCGGTGCCGGCCAACTCATCGCGGTGGATACCCAGGAATGGAAATTTAGTCTCGCGAAAAAACTGGGCGCCACCCATTGCGTCAACGCCAGTGAAGTCGATCCCGTCGCGGCAGTGCAAGAAATCACCGGAGGCGGCGCCGATTTCGTATTCGAGTGCATTGGCCTCGTGCCCACAGTGCAGCAGGCCGTGGCCATGACTGGGCGGGGAGGCACAACTGTGCTGGTAGGCGTCGTCCCCATGTCGGAGACGGTTCCGATTTCAACTTCGGACCTCACGCTTCAGGAGAAAAAAATTACGGGCTCCTACATGGGCTCCAATCGCTTCCGTTTCGACATGCCCAAGTACATTGAATTCTACTTGGACGGCCGGTTGCATCTGGACGAGATGATTTCGTCCCGAGTCAAACTTTCCGAAGTCAACGACGCCTTCGACCGGATGCGCAAGGGGGAAGCGGCGCGCCAGGTCATCGTCTTCGAATAAGGCAAAAGATGTCCGAGCGTTTCGTACTCTGGCTTTCGACCTCTGCGGGAATCACCTGGATCATCCGGAATGTCGCGACTCATTTGGATCCCTGGATTTTCAAGGCGAGCAACGGTCGCTTCACGTCCATGGGCGTCCCGAGCATGCCCATGCTTACGCTCACCGCTCTTGGGCGAAAGTCGGGCAAGGCCAGATCGGTACACCTGGCCTGCCTGCAGGAGGAGGGGGACTTCCTGGTAGTGGCCAGCGCCATGGGGCAAAAAAAACATCCCGCCTGGCGCTACAACCTCGACGCACATCCCGAGATCGAGGTGCAAGTGCGCGGTCGACGCTTCCCCGCCCGGGCCGCAGCCTTGACCGACCGCGAAAAAGAGGCGGTGTGGCCCAAGGTCCACGAGGCCATTCCGCAAATGAAGATCTACGAGGCGCGAACCCCACGCAACATCCAAGTCTATCGCCTGAGCCCCGTCCATTCGTAAAGCACCGCCAATGCCTCACCAGGAGAATACATGGCGAAAAAATACAAGGTGATCCAGTGGGCCACAGGGGTCGTGGGCAGCGCCGCCTTGGGCGGAATCCTGCGTCACCCAAAACTCGAACTGGTCGGCCTAAAGGTCTATAGCGACGATAAAAATGGTCTCGATGCTGGAGACATCGCGGGAACGGATGCCACGGGCGTGATCGCCACCCAGGACGTGGACGCCATTGTCGCGATGGAGGCCGACTGTGTCGTGTACTGCCCTCTTCCCTGGAGTACCACCGAGATCTGCCGGCTGCTCGAATCGGGTAAGCACGTGGTCACGCCCTGCCCCTACTGGTTTCCCTTCATCCAGAACCGCAAAGCCGCCGAGGCCATCGAGGCCTCTTGTCGCAAGGGCGGCGTTAACTTCCACGCCTCGGGTTGCAATCCCGGCGGCATCGCCGAACGCTTCCCATTGACTTTTAGTGGCTGGTGCAACCGCATCGATCGCATCACCATGACCGAATGCGGCGACTGCCGCACTTACAGTTCCAAGGGCGTCATGCGCAACCTGATGAATCTAGGCAAGACTCCCGAAGAAGCTTCCACCAACCCCATCAAGAATGCTCTGGCCAGGAGCTGGAACGAGCCCATCGACATGATCGCCGAAGGCCTCGGCAGCGAAGTCATCAGCTACGAAGCCCACCACGATTTCATTCTCGCAAACCAACCCATTGAAACCGCCGTGGGGATCATTGAAGAGGGAACAATCGCTCTCAACCACTACCGCCATATTGGAATTACCCGGGAGGGCACGGAAATCGTCCAGGAACAAATCTGGTACGTGGACGACATCGAGCAAACCCGGCTTCAGAGGAAAATGGACATCCCCCGGCAGTCGGGCTGGCGAATCAAGATTGAGGGCGATGTCAACATCAACATCGATATCGACTTTCCGTCGGAACTGACCCAGGATGAACGCGTCGCTCAGGGCATCAGCACCACCGCATTCCATATCGTCAACGCCGTACCCATCGTGTGCGAAGCGCCCGAGGCTGGTCTCAAGACCTACCTGGATCTACCGATGATCACCGGCTGCATGGGCACCCACTCGGCGCCCCGCTGACACATCAACAAGGAAGCCCAAGGAGAGCGGTCATGCAGAGCCTGTCGAAGCTTCGGGTTATCGATGCCTCCACGGGAATTGCCGGCCCCTATTGCACCAAACTTTTCGCCGATGCCGGCGGCGATGTCATCAAGTTGGAAAATGCCCAGGGCGACCCGCTTCGCCGTTGGTCGGCCACGGGCGCCGATATCGGCGAAGGGGACGGCGCCTTTTTCCGTTACCTGAACGGGGGAAAGCGCAGCGTCCTGGGCGACCTGCCCGGGGCCGATGACCCGGCGGACGGTGAGATCTCGACCCTGGTACGTGGGGCCGACCTGCTCGTCGAGGATGCCCCGCCCGGCGCATACGATCGGGAGGCCCTGTGTCGGGCACATCCGGGCCTAGTGGTCGTCACCCTCACACCATTCGGGCTCACCGGGCCCATGGCCGGGCGCCCCGCCAGCGATTTCACCCTTCAAGCCGAGGGGGGATCCATCGGCGCGCGAGGACGCCCCGGAGCCGAGCCCTATCAGGCCGGGGGGAACATCGCGGCCTGGAGCGCAGGGAGTTTTGCCGCTGTAGCGGCTCTGGCCGCCGTACGCCGAGCCCAGCAAACCGGCCACGGTGAGCATGTGGACTTCTCCCTGCACGCGGTCACGGCCTTGGTGACCAACTGCTTCATCGACCTGATGTGGGGAATCCTCGGGCGGCCGCCCGTGGTCGGCTCCCTCCCCAATCTGGAAACGCCCTCCATCGAGCCGACCCGGGACGGCTTCGTCGGCTTCACCACGTATTCGGCGCAGCAAATGGCGGATTTCCTCTTAATGATCGAGCGCACGGATCTTCGCGACAGCGAGGAGTTCGGTCAATACGCTCAACGCCTCGGCCGACTGGAGGAATGGGAGGCCGTGGTGCACGCCTACACGAAGGTCCACGACACCGATGCCATCATCGATCTGGCCCAAACTCTCCGGATCCCCGTGGCCCCGATTTGCAACGGGCAGTCGGTTCTTGAACAACCCCAGATTCGCGCGCGAAACATTTTTGCCCCCGATGCTTCGGGCGAATTCCAGCGCCCCCTGCCCCCCTACCGCATGGATGGGAAGCGACCCCCGAAGCCGGGAGCCGCCCCGGGCCTGGGCGAGCACAGCGGGCAAATTGAGCCGCACAGCCCTCAGCGTCCCACGCCCGAGGGCCCACCCGAATTGCCCCTGAAGGGCATGCTGATCATCGATGCCACCACCTGGTGGGCCGGCCCCATCTCCACCCACATCCTGGCGCTCCTGGGCGCGGATGTCGTGCATGTCGAGTCGATCCAGAGAATTGACGGCAGCCGGTCGGTGGGCGGCACCTTCGCGGCCCAGCACGAGGCCTGGTGGGAGTGCAGTTTTATCTACCTCTCCACCAACACCAACAAGCGAGGAATCACTCTGGATCTCTCCAGCCCCAAGGGAATGAAGATCTTCGAGTCCATGATCGCTGAGGCCGATGCCCTGGTGGAAAATTTCAGTCCCCGGGTGATGGATGGCTTCGGGCTCGACTGGGCCAAGGTCCAAAGCCTGAACCCCCGCTGCCATTACGTCCGGATGCCGGCCTTCGGGCTCGACGGCCCCTGGTCGGAGCGCGTGGGCTTC
>CAWVXN010000085.1:0-9855 GCA_963933695.1 uncultured Myxococcales bacterium
CGGCGCATCTCGTCCCGCCAGGATCGCAGGGCGTGCTCAAGGACCGGGGAAAAGGGCTCGTGGAGCCGTGAGGCCCGGCGGACCGGTGTCATGGACTCGTGGATATAAACCAGTTCGTCGAGATAATTTTTCAGGCGATTTTCGAAGTGGCCCTCGGCGGAGATGTACTCCAGTTTTCGCACGATGCGCTCGCCCAATCGCCGGGCCGCAGCGCTGAAGAGGGCTTCCAAATCGGCAAAGTGCTGAAAGATCGTGCGCTCGGAGACCCCGGCGCGCTCGGCGATCGCTTTGGAGGTCGGCCGCAGGTCACCGTCTTCGATGAGGTCGATCAAGGCATCCGCCACCGCCTTTTTTGTGCGCTCGGCCCGCGCCTCTCGGCCATCCCGGGGAAGCGGTGCTTCCTGGCCTCCCCGCTCCCACTTCAGTGCCTCGCTCGGTTCCGCTGTTTTACTCATGGGCCCAGTTTGCTCCATCCACCATCCTCCATCCACCATCCCCCATCCCCCATCCCCCATCCCCCATCCACTCGGCAAGAAATCCCATGGGGGATCGGGCCGAGCGCGCCCACGGGGGCGTTCTGTTTAGCGTCCTGGATACGGCCCTCGGCCGTGCGGTGGTCTCTTCACTCCCGGAGGGTCGGGGCTGGCGGACTTAAGAGGCCTCGTCCAGCAGAGAGGCCAGGATGCCCGTCGAAAGATTCTCCACGTCCACGGTGGCTTCTGGGGGCAGAGCCTCGTGGTGCTTCATCTGTAGGAAGATCCGCGTCATGATGACAGCGAAGCGCCAGGCAGCGAAAATTTCGTAGTACGCGTAGTCGCTGGCCGAACGACCCAGGTTCCGTTCCCACCGGGCAATCGAAGCGGCCTTGTCGGGAACCCCCGGCAATCGGTCCAGCCCAATGCCCTCGGTGAGCACTCGATCCAAGGTGATGAACCACGCCAGATCCGCCACCGGATTGCCGACAAAAACCATTTCCCAGTCAATCACGGCGATTGCGCCGTGGTCCTTGAAGATCTGGTTGGAAATTCGCGCATCTCCCCAGCAGATCCCCACCTCGGTCTCGCGAGGCTGATGGGCCACCAGCCAGTCAAAGCCCCGATTGATCAGTGGGTAGCGCCCACGCTCCAGCCCCCAGTCCAGGAATTGGTCCCAATAACGAATCTGGGCATTCAGGGTTGTCTCCCCGGCAAGCGGCGCTTTGAGAAAAGCAAACTCGGGTTTTCGCCAGTCGAGTTTGTGCACCTCGGACATGGCATCCAGACCGCTATTCCACACACGCCCGCGATCGCCCGGAGATGCGTCGTAGAGCCACCCCTCCGAGTGATAGGGGGGGCTGTCACTCGGCACCTGCCCCTCTAGCTTTTCCATCACGTAAAAGGGATTGCCCAGGGGAGCAGGATCTTCTTCGAGCCAAAACATCTCCGGGACCGGAACCGGCGTATCCGCGAGCGCCCTCATGACGTTGAACTGGAGGGCAACGTCGTACTCGGGGAAGAGGCCAAAATCGCCCGCGGGCTCCAGGCGAACCACCATGTCCCGGCGGCGCGCCTCTCCTGCCTCTTGATAGCCAAGGGAAAACATCAGGGTGTCACTCGAGAAGCCGGTGCCCTTTGGCCCCCGAAGCCCGTCCATGTGCAGATTACTGACACCGGGCAGACGATCCCCCAGCCAGGCGAGGAGCCGCTGGCGGGTTTCGTCCAGATCACGACCAATGGGCTGGGGCACGGGGCAAGTCCACCTTCAACCGCACGCGCCGAACCGGCGTTCGGTGAGCGCCGACTCTATCGCAAGAGCGGTGTGCCAGGACGCGGCTCCGGGAAGTTCCCACGAGTCCGTCCGGAAGAGCCCGGCCCCGGTCGCTCAGCCCGCCCAAAACGGCTAGAATCCGGCCGGCTTGGGCGAACGCCTGAGTCCCCCAAGGGGTCCCGCTTGTCGACCGTCCGGGCGCACCGGAGCGGTTGACCTTGTTGGCGAGAGAACCCTTCGGAAATTTCACAGCTAAAGAATCATTGGACGTCGATCAGGCGTGCAGCCCCCAACTCCATTCGCTCCGCACTTGACCCACTCAACTCGCGCCTGTCGTTAACCCGCCTATCGTTATCGCGCTTATCGTTATCGCGCCTATCGTTATCGCGCTTACCTTGATCGCCCTTATCTTGATCGCCCTTACTCCAACCCGTACCCAACTTAAGGTCTACTCCTACCGAATATGTCCTCTCCTTCGTATTCACTCGCGAATCCCTTTCTGACCGATCCGGCACCCGCCCCCCCGAGCAAGAATGCTGGGGAGGAAACCTACGATCGCGCCCTGCAGCTCGAACGCGAACTGCACCAACTGCCCGTTCAGGGCGGGGGAACCGATCGCGTTCGGACCCAACACGCCAAAGAGCGGATGACGGTCTGGGAACGCATCAAGGTGCTCACCAACAGCGAGCCCAATATTCTCTGGCGCAACTGGGGGCCGAGGCTGGACGGGGCTTCCATCGTCACCGGAATTCTCGAGATCGGCGGACGCGATGTCGCGGTCTACGGGCACGACTTCACGCTCAGGGCGGGTTCCATGGACGCCACCAACGGCGCCAAACTCGCCCGTCTGATCTACATGGCCGGAGAACACGGCATTCCCCTCATCGGCATGAACGACTCCGCCGGCGCCTTCGTTCCGGCGGGGGTCGGAGGGCTCGATGGATACAGCGAAGCCTTCACCGCCCTTCGCAAGATCAGTGGCCGGGTTCCCAGCATCAGCTTGATGTTCGGCTTCAATGCTGGAGGCGGGGCCTATCTTCCACGCCAGGGCTCTTTCATGATCCAGTGCGAAGAGACCTTCATCGGGTTGACCGGACCGGGAGTCGTCAAGTCGGTCCTGGGCGAAGAGGTCACCGCCAACGAGCTGGGCGGACCGAATGTTCACGGCATGAGTGGCGTCTGCGACCTCACCACCGTGGACGAACTCGGCTCATTGCGAACCGCTATTCGCCTGCTCTCGTATTTGCCCGACAACAACGAAGCATCGGCCCCTTTCAAGGAAACCTCGGATCCCATCGACCGCTATACCGTCGAAGAGGACATCCTCTTCCGGCGAACTTTCTCGAGTCCCGCGGGCATGAACGCCCCCATGGACATAAGCCTGTACCTCCAGCAGATCACGGACTTTGGTGAGTACTTCGAGTTGCAGCCCCAACGCGCCAGGAATCTTCTCACAGCCTTTGGCCGACTCGCTGGGCACGTGGTCGGATTCGTGGGCAACAACTCGGCGGTGGCCTCGGGCCAGATTGACATCGATGCCGCCCTCAAGGGCACTCGGTTTATTCGCTTCTGCAACCTCTACAACATCCCGCTGATTTTCATCGAGGACACCACCGGGTTTCTGCCCGGGAAGGAACAAGAAAGCCGGGGCATCATCCTGGCTGGCCGCAAACTTCTCGATTCGATCATCGACGTTCGAACGCCCCGCATGACCATGATCATCCGCAACGCATTCGGGGGCGCCTATGCGAGTTGGAACTCCTACTTCACAGGGGCCGATCGCGTATTCAGCATGCCCATGGCTCGCATCGCCGTGATGGGTCCCGCGGGCAAGGACTTCGTCTACAAGAATGAACTGCGCCAAATCGCGGGCGATTACCAGGCCACCATCAAATCCGGGGAATCCGAGGCCAGCGCCGCGGCCGCTCGGGATGCCGAACTGGCCAAGCTCTCGGAGCGCTACGAGTCCGAACTCATGAACCCCAAGGAAGCGCTTTCCCTGGGCTCGGTTTCAAGTATTGTCCGCCCGGGCGAAAGTCGACGTATTCTCGCCGAGAACCTCTCCCTCCTCATGCGCCACTACCAGCCCTCTCCCATGGGCGGCACACAGAGAGAGCACGAATAATGCTCGGTTCCGATTCGACGCCCCAGCGCTTCCACGAAGCCGACTCCGAGTGGCTTCGCTCGTTCTCCCTTCAGGACATCAAGTGCCTCGTGGTGTGCCGCGGCCCCGTCCGCATGGAAGCCTTCGAGATCTTCCAGGAGATCGGAATTCGCGAGTTCGGAATGCTGCTCTCGGAGAAGGACTCGGTGGTCTACCCACGCTGTCTGGCTCCTGAGATTCGGTCTCTTTCATTCCCCGCCAACATCCACCGAGTGCCCGACTACATGGGTTCCGGCCAAGAGGAAAAGATTCAGCGCATCGCCCAAATCGTGCAGATCGCACGGGATCACGACTACACCCACATATTTGCGGGCTATGGCTTCATGGCCGAGGACGCAGATTTCATTCAGGCCCTCGAAGACGCGGGAATTGGTTTTTTCGGCCCCTCGGCCTCGGTCATCCGGCGGGCGGGCGCGAAGGACGAAGCCAAAAAACTCGCTCGCAGCCTGAACAACGCGGTGATTCCGGGAATTGACGACATCTCGTCGCGGGCCCTGCTGTCCCGAGTTCAAGATCGCAGGGGCCTCGAAGGCCTCGCCGGAGAAAAATCCCTCGACTTCGAGTACGACGACAAGATTTCGCAGGAAGAAAATGCCGAAGCCCTGCTCCAACTCGGCTATGCCAGGACCGTTGAACTGGTGAGCATTGAAGAATTGCAACAGGCCGGGGAACGCGAGAGTCAAGAGATTTGGGCCCAGTATCCGGGCAAGCGCATTCGCTTCAAGTGCATCGGAGGCGGGGGTGGCAAGGGACAACGCGTGGTTTCCGAGTCCAGCGAAATCCCTGCGGCGATCATGGAGATTCTGGCCGAACAAAAAGTGATGGATCCCGGTTCCAACCGCAATTTTCTAATCGAGCTCAATCTTGAGACGACGCGTCACAACGAAATCCAGCTCATCGGGAATGGCGATTGGGCGATGGCCCTGGGAGGCCGAGACTGCTCGATCCAGATGCATGAACAGAAGCAACTCGAATTCTCCCTGACTTCAGAACTGCTCCAGGAAGCCGCCCGGTCCCACACCGGTTCCAAGGCGAAAGTCCTGAAAAAGGATGCCCAGACCCTGCTGGCTATGGAGCGTGATGCGGAGGCTTTCGGCGCCGGCGTAGGTTTGGACAGCGTCTCCACATTTGAATGCATCGTGGAGGGATCCGACCATTTCTTCATGGAAATGAATACGCGAATTCAGGTCGAGCACGGCGTCACCGAACTTGCCTATCGGTTGAAGTTTTCAAATCCCGATGATCCAACCGATTGCTTCCGAGTCGAACGGCTGATTGAAGCCATGGTTCTGATTTCCCTGCATGGCAAGCGACTCCCCCGCCCCGAGCGCGAAGCGCGGCATCCCTCGGGAGCCGAAATCCGGGTCAATGCCACCAACGCGGCGCTCCAGCCCCACGCGGGCGGCCTGATCCGCCAATGGTCAATGCCAATCGCCCATGAGATTCGCGACGACCAGGGGATCGGCACACGCAATCCCGATACCGGCGCGTTCATGTACTACAACCTTGCCGGGGCGTACGATTCCAACATCGCGTTGATCCTGAGCTACGGCAACGATCGCAAGCACAACCTCGAACGGCTGAGCGAGATCCTCAGGCAAAATGAGATCCGCGGCGATGCTCTCGAGACCAACATCCCGGTGCAATACGGCCTCATCAACTGGATCCTGGGTATCGAGCCCATGATGAAGCCCAACACCCGTTTCCTGACCCACTACCTTGCTGCAGTGGGCTCTCTCCAGGTGATCGCCCAGGACGTAGACCTCGCCTTCGCGGCTCGGCAATTGCTCGAGAATGCAGCGGATGCCGACGCCCGGAAAGTCATTAGCGCCAAGGAGACCCTGCTTCTCCGTCCCATGGGGCGCTTGCTCTCGGATGCCCACGCCCTCGCCGGCTTCATCGGCCGCCATCACGCCAAGCTCTGGAACGAAACCGACGGCAAGCTAGAATTTAAAGTCAACCCACTGGAGCTTCTCAAACAGCTCTACCACTACCTCCATATGGATTTCCTACCGGGTAGACCCCCGTCAGAGATGATCTGGGAAGACGATCACGGGACCCTTCAGGATGGCCTCGCCTTCTACAAAAAGATTGCGCAGCTCTCCCGGGTGGACGACTGGCCGGGCATCCAGGCACTCCTGGCCCAACCCGAATCTGAGGCCGTGGCGCCGGGGAATCCCGAGCTCTGGGCTCGCTGCCAAGCCACCCATGCGGGCTATCAGACCGGACTTGAGTTGCTCCTGATCATCCCCCGAATTGCGACGCGTTCGGGTTTCACCGAAATCCAGATGGATGACGCCTTCGAACCGAGCTTTCCCAACCAGTACACCGACTCGGAAATCGCGGCGCCGCTGATCCGCAGCCTCGCCCCCCCGCCCAAGGCCAGTAGCAATGAAATCGTCACGCCCATGGGTGGAGTCTTCTACGCGCGCGAGGCCCCCCACCTTCCGCTGCTCACCGAAGAAGGTCTGCACTTCGATGAGGGCCAGCCATTGTTCATCATCGAAGTCATGAAGATGTTCAACAAGGTCAACGCCCCCTTCTCGGGAACCGTGACCCGCTGCCTGATCGAAGACACCGAGGGCTCCGTGGTCACCAAGGGACAGAAAATCTTCGAGATCGTGCCCGACGAGATGGTGGTGGAAGAATCCGAAGACGAGATCCGCGAGCGACAACACGGTGTCACCCAGGCATTGCTCGTCTAACCGATTCCCCAGGAGCCCAGCCGGAGTTCGGCATTTGTCCGCCCCGGCCCAGGCGATACACTAGTGGCCCCGTTGTCCAATCCGAACCTTCTCCCGGTTCGCGATAGAGGAGTACGATGCTCCATCTACGCGGCGCTCCCGCCCTTTCGGCTTCTCGCAGCGCTAATTTGCTCCGAACAATTCAGGATCTGGCCCCAGAAATCAGCGGGCTGGGCGCGGACTTTGCTCATTTCGTCCATTTGTCCCCTTCGGCCCCATCCCTGACCCCAGACGAGAAGCAGGTGCTCCAGCGGCTGCTCCACTACGGCCCGCGCCGAAACCAGGTCCAAGCGCCCAAGGGCCAACTGATCCTGGTCGTCCCCCGGGTCGGAACCCTTTCCCCGTGGTCGTCCAAGGCCACGGATATCGCTCATATCTGCGGTCTCGAAAAAATTGAGCGCCTGGAGCGCGGGATCGCGTACTGGCTGGAAGGCAACCCGCCACCGGAAGGCATCCAGGCCGCGGCTGGGCTGCTCCATGACCGAATGACCCAGACGGTCCTCGACGACTTCGAGGACGCGGGTCGGCTCTTTGAACATGCCGATCCACGTCCCCCGACCGAGGTGGACGTCCTTGGAAGCGGTCGAGAGGCGCTGGTGCTCGCCGACAAGGAACTGGGTTTGGCCCTGGCGGACGATGAAATCGATTACCTGGTAACGAGTTTTTCCGACCTGGCCCGCAATCCCACCGACGTGGAATTGATGATGTTCGCCCAGGCCAATTCCGAGCACTGTCGGCACAAGATCTTCAACGCCGATTGGATCATCGACGGAGTTCCCGCCCCGGATTCGCTTTTTTCCATGATCCGCAATACCACAAAGCACTCCCCGGACGGCGTGCTCTCGGCGTACTCGGACAACTCCGCCGTCATGGCGGGCAGCCTCTCGACCCGCTTCATGCCCGACCCCGGGGATCACACCTACAAGGCCCACGGTGAACCCGTTCACATCCTGATGAAGGTGGAGACACACAATCATCCCACAGGGATTTCCCCCTACCCCGGCGCTGCGACGGGTTCGGGCGGGGAAATTCGAGACGAGGGGGCCACCGGGCGGGGAGCTCGCCCCAAGGCCGGGCTCACGGGCTTCTCGGTTTCGAACCTACGCATTCCCGGGGCCGAGCAGCCCTGGGAGAAAGACTTCGGCAAGCCCCAGCGCATCGCCTCGGCTCTGGACATCATGCTGGAAGCACCCATCGGCGGAGCGGCCTACAACAACGAATTCGGGCGGCCGAATATCGCCGGCTACTTCCGAACCTTCGAGGAAAAAGTACCGGGCCCGGGCGGCGCGGAGGTTCGCGGATTTCATAAGCCCATCATGCTCGCGGGCGGGTTCGGCAGCATTCGCCACGAGCACGTGGAAAAGGGCAAGATTCCTCCCGGCGCAAAAATCATCGTGCTCGGCGGACCCGCCATGCTGATCGGCCTGGGCGGCGGCGCTGCCTCCTCCATGGACTCTGGAGCCAGCCACGAAGATCTGGATTTCGCCTCGGTTCAGCGAGAGAACGCCGAACTCGAACGACGCTGCCAGGAGGTCATCGACGGTTGTTGGTCGAGGGGTTCTTCCAATCCGATCATCTCCATCCACGATGTCGGCGCCGGCGGTCTGTCCAACGCGTTGCCCGAACTCGTACACGACAGCGACCGGGGCGCGCGCTTTCAGCTCCGCGAGGTTCCGAGCGCCGAAAGCGGAATGACCCCCATGGAACTCTGGTGCAACGAGAGCCAGGAACGCTATGTGATGGCCATCGCCGAGGAAGACCTGGCCGATTTCGAGGCGCTCTGCCAGCGCGAGCGCTGTCCTTTCGCAGTGGTCGGGGAAGCCACAGAAGAAGCACACCTCTCCTTGGACGACTCCTTCTTTGGCAACACCCCCATCGACCTTCCCCTGTCCATCCTCTTTGGCAAACCCCCGCGCATGCTGCGTGACGTCGAGCACATTCCCTTCGAACCCGAACCCCTGGACCTACAAGCCATCGATCTCGTCGAGTCCGTTGAAGCCGTATTGCAGCTTCCGACAGTGGGGGACAAGAGCTTCCTGATCACCATCGGCGATCGCACCGTGGGCGGACTCGTGGCCCGAGACCAGATGGTGGGGCCATGGCAGGTGCCCGTGGCCGATGCGGGGGTGACGGCCTCGGGCTTCGATGCCTACACGGGAGAGGCCATGGCCCTGGGTGAGCGCAGTCCCATTGCGCTGCTCGATGCTGCCGCTTCCGCCCGCATGGCGGTGGGCGAAGCGATCACCAATATCGCCTCGGCGAGCATCCTCGGTACCCATCAGATCAAGCTCTCCGCCAACTGGATGGCGGCGGCCGGGCACACCGGCGAGGACGCCCGGCTCTACGATGCGGTTCGGGCGGTGGGCATGGAAATTTGCCCGGCCCTGGGCATCGCGATTCCCGTAGGCAAGGACAGCCTCTCCATGCGCAGCGTCTGGCAGGACGAAGAAGGCCAACGCAGCGTCACCGCGCCGATCTCCCTGGTCGTCACCGCTTTCGCACCCGTGCGGGATATTCGCAGCTCCCTCACCCCTGAACTGCGAACCGATGCCGGTGAAACCCAACTCCTGCTCATCGACCTCGGAGGGGGCAACAATCGCCTGGGTGGATCCGCTCTGGCTCAAGTCAACGGCGGCGTGGGGAGCGACCCCCCGGACGTCGACGACCCCGCCCGGTTGCGCAAATTTTTCGACGCGATCCAGACGCTCAACGCCGACGATTTTCTCCTCGCCTATCACGACCGCTCGGACGGCGGGCTTCTGGCAACCCTTTGCGAAATGGCCTTCGCCGGGGGGACGGGCCTCGATATCGACCTCTCGGCCCTGCGCGGAGAGGCGATTCCCGCGCTCTTCAACGAGGAGTTGGGCGCGGTCGTGCAGGTTCCTACCCACAAGCTCGAATCCGCCTACGCAATCCTCGGACACCATGGCCTCGACAGCCTGACCCACGTGATCGGCACCCCGGCGCCGGGCTCTACGATCCGAATCCGCCACGGAGAAACATTGCTGCTCGAGCGAAGCCGCAGCGCTCTGCGCAGCCTGTGGTCGGAGACAACGTCGCGCATGCAAGCCCTGCGCGATGACCCCGGCTGCGCGAGCCAAGAACAGGCCCTTCGCGTCGACGACACCGACCCGGGCCTCTCGGTCCACCTCCCCGCGCACTTCACCCGGGCCGAGCCCATGCTCCGAAGCACCGGGAACG
>CAWVXN010000086.1:0-9685 GCA_963933695.1 uncultured Myxococcales bacterium
GGCTCGGACGTTGTGTCAGAACCCAGCTTGAATGTCCTATCCCCGTTCCAGATTGCTTTCATACACGTTCCTCCAATAGGAAGCCAGAGCATAGGGAGCCGGTCCGCAAGCTACTCGGTCTCGATTTTGACCGTCATGTCCGCACCAGAAACGGGCACATAGGCTCGGAGCACTGCGTAAAAGGGTTTTCCTGTGGGGATCCCGTTCCTACCTCCGCCTTCGGGGCTCAAGGTCACCGTGTAGGTGCCGTCCTCGTTTCGCTCCGACGAATAGGTGGTGCGGTCATAGATCTTCTTATCGTTCGCAATCAGAAGCTTGTTGTCGGAGCCATAAACGGTTACCGAGAAATAACCCCCATCTTGCACGATGCCGGCCGGGACCGTGAGTACGTAGCTCTGGCGACCGTCGAAGGGCTGCCCGTTCTCATCGGTCAGGATGGTGCCGTACCGCACCGTTTGTGCCGGCGTGCCCAGTTGCCCCAACATCACCCCCCCCGCCGCGGTGATATAACCGACGTCGCCGGATTTCCTGCCAAAAGCCTTGTCCGGATCGATATGGGCGATGGACGCCTCGATCACAGCGAGCCCGGCTTTCTCGATTGCGGGCGAAAAGCGCTGCACATCGCGATGCATGTCTCCATTTCCGCCCTCCATTCGAATGCTCTGGCCGAGCCGAGCGACCTCCTCTTGGTTATCCACCACCACCATCCGTGTGAGGACCAAGCCTTGATCGGTCTCGAGTACCACCCGATGAAAGTCTCCGGCGGGCGGGGTCTGGTCGGGCCGCATGAGCACGATAGGTTTGTCCGGATTGACGATCACGTCCGGCACATTGTGCAGCATGTCGAAGACCGAGACCGAAAAGAACCGTTCATATTGCGGCGTGTACAAAACGGCCGGCCCCTCAGACAGGCTGAACCAATTGTAGCCATAATCGACCGTCGCCTGCGGGGTCACAACCGTAGTGTCATCGGGATCGACCAGTCCGGTAAAACTAAAAGCGCCGGCTTCGTTCTTTTCGAGCCAGGTGCGCATTATCTTGACCTGCTCCTGGTTGGGGTACTCCCGGATATAATCTTCGGTGCTGTCCAGAGCACCGGCTTCAACGCCGAAAAAAAGGCTCAGGCAGACCAAAATCATGCAGCGCATAGTCACTCACTCCTTATTCATCAGAGGCGGATAGGATTTTCGACGGCCCAAGTTACACCCTTGAACAGATAGAGCCATGTAGGGTGCCGGCCAAAAAAGGGGCACAGAGGATTTTGATAGCAGGCCGGGGTCCAGCGGCGGCAAGGACGTCGTGAAGGGCTGCCGGCGAGCCCGGCGGGTCAACAGCACTGCGGTCAATCGATGCGTTCGAACTCCCCTGGCCGCCAGGTCTTCTCGAACCAAGGTTCGAGTGGCCCGTAGAGACGGAGCAGGACGAACCAACCCTTGCCGGGCACGGTCTGGATCCAGTTTAGCTCGTGGCCTTCGGGGGCCTGCGGACCGAACCAGAGGGTCGTTGAACCGTCGGGGTTCTGAACCATGTCTCGATTTCGCTTGTTGTTCTTGCTCGGGTAGGGCTGGCCGGTCTGCAGCATCGACCGGGTCTGGGGGTCGTAGGCGACGATCGACCAGAAGTCCTTCGCGGGAACGTCGGCGGGGATCGCGAGACGGTAGTTTCTCGCGCCGTCCAGGTATCGTTTTTCTGAATCGGTGGACGCGAGAGCGTATTGCGAGCCGACTCCGGGCATCTCGAGGATCATCGCGGGTGTATTCACCGTCGCGAGATAGAAGAACATGCTCCGTGCGTCCTTGTTACGCCCGCCGTTGCCATCGTTGAGCAGCCACTGGTAGCTGCCACCGTCGAATGCGGTGTACCAGGCACTCCCTTCACCGTAGAGGTAGACCGAGTCGGATCGTGGACGGAAGCTCAGGCTTCGGGCAGTGGCGTTGCCGATCGCGACCGCGTCGGTGAGAAGGCGCTTCATCCGCTCGTCGGGATCGAAACGGGCGCCCTTCTGGATGCCGATTGAAGCCAGGTTGCCTCGGATCTCTGGATCGAGCGCCCCGATAGGCTCTCGTTGGATGACCTCGTCAATCTCCTCAAAGAACGAGAAGTCATTGGCGTGAACCGTATTGAAGGCCTTGCCCGTGGCGTTGTCGAACTTCATCTTCGGAGGATTAGAGGCGTCTGCAAGTGGATAGACCTTGAGCCCGTTTCGCCACATCGTATTCGCAGGCCCTGTTTCGCCCTCGACGAGGAGCCCGCGAAGGATCAACCAGTTCATGAAGGTCGGGCTCTTGACCACGAAGTAGCCCTCCGGTGCTTCCGCTTCGAAGTCGGGGGGAAGGATGAGGTACTTTCCCCCCTTACCTCGGTCGGGGCCCGGGGCACCCATGTCGATGACGAACCGGAAGTACGCATCGTTGACCGTGCCCGGACCGGCACCAGCGGGGATCTCCACGACCATCGCACCGTTCTTCTCGAGGTCGAGCATCGAAGCCGCATACACGGTGTCGGTGTTTCCGGTCAAGAAAAGGCTGTTGGAGTCCATGAGCTCGTTGAAGAGCAGGACTTCGTTCGGTTCAGTCGCACCCACCTGTTTGAAGCCTCGTCTCAGACCCTCAAGGGAAGCCATCGGCACGAAGTCGAGGAACGACTCGACTCCTCGCATTCGGTCGAGGTTGTCGTAGGTCAGCTTCACTGTGGCGTCGTCCGGCATGCCGTCGAAGAAGCGCAGCGTGCCGATCGACGTCTCCACCTCGTCGGGAGTCAGGATCGATTCGGGAATCGGGGTGTTGTACCCCTCGCGCACGCCGTCCTGCGCGAGGGCACCTGATGCAAGGAGTGAAGAGGCCAGGACAATCGTCATGGCAAGTGTTGTTCGAGCATGCATCATTGGGTGGAGTGCCTTTCGCAAGTAGATCAGCAGAGGAGAGAAGATTCGGAAGGCTAGCTTATTCACTACCGTAATTCAGAGCCCACCGACCGGACTTGCCAGCGAAAACAAGCAACAAAAAGTTCGCGCGAGTTCGAAGACCGCCCGGCCCCGCCGATCATGAAATCAGTAGGACCAAGAGGAAGAGGAAGAGGAAGAAATTGAAATCAGATTGCGGCTGACTCCGAAGAAGATCACTTGTTTCAGTGATTCTGCCTGTCTTTGAAATTCACGAAACCCACGTGCGCAACAGCCGCCATAGGAAGGCTTCAACCACCCAGGTCGCTGCCAAGACCGGTGTCCTGTCGGCACTCGCCCAGGCCATCAGGGAAATCGGATCCGTCGTCGGCCGCCGCTGCCAGCCCACTCATCCACGGACTGCTTCAGTCTTGGTCTCCGGCAGAGCGGATAGAAAATTCAAAGGCCGGCAACGCCAGAGCATCGGCCCGCCCTGAGAGAGAGCCCGCGAAGACACGCTCGAAATTCCCCGACCAAAAGGCCGTGCAGGCGGCCTCGTCCTGGCCCATCCCGCTCGCTCCGCCGGTGATCACAGCGGTTTTTCCTTCGAAGTTCGTCATCTATCCTGCTCCTCATATTCGGGTCGATTAGGATGGGGCGGGACCCCATCTAGGCTCGGTAGCACCAGCGAATCCAACGCTGTCCGCCACGGGGCTCCAGGAAAGGCCAACACGTGTAGAGCAGGCCCCATGACGAGCTCGCCTCAGAGCGTGTCCACGGGGTCCGCCGACTCGCGCAGCCGCATCGGCAGCGGATGGCTATAAAACGTTCAAGCGATTTCGGTAACACTTCCCCGACCCTTCCGTTTTGGGCTGGGAGGTGCCTAACACCCTTCGCAGCATGGCGAAGCGAGTCAAAAGCCTTGAGATCCGTGTCGCAACCACATCCTAAAAGACGGCGAAATTTTCGACCAGATCATGTAAACGAAGCTTCGCGAAGAGCACAATATCCAGAGGCCAGCGACTGAGCTCCCAATAAGAGATTCAAAATATTTCCTATCCCATGCTCTTGACGAGCGGCTTATTTACCATAATTATTGCTCGCAATGTCGCGCCCAAGGCCCATATTGAGAACCACACTTGCCTGGACTCTGTTGCTGGCTTTCTTGCTCAGCACTGTGGCGTCGAGCCTCCACACCCATATTGGCGCGCATCTCGAAGGGGCCTCTTGGCAAGCTGCCGAGATCGCGACGGATCTCTTCCTGGTCGAGGCTGATCAGTGCAGTTTTTGCCAGGCAAGTCGCCGACTGGACTCGGAAACACAAGAGACCCAGTCGGTCCAATGGTCTCCCTCCCTCGCTCTCCTGTCCTTTTCAGGGGATGCCCCGAACGATGCGACCGACTCGGGCTTGCTTAGCTCGAGTCGTTCACGCGCTCCGCCCGCGCAAGCCTGACCCTTGCCGAGTCTTCCGCCTGAAACCGGAAGACCTTTGTTGGACGGAAGCTGCCAATCCCGATTCTCGCTCGCGTGAGCACGGGCTGGCCATGCAGCATTTTTTTGGTTTGCAAAACCGGAACGAGCTCAGTGAATACCGAGCCCCCGGAATGGAGCACCTATGGTCAACTTGCGACACTCCACGAGTCCCTATGGACCTCATAGCCGTACCATTTCTCTACTCTCTAGAAACCTCATTCTTCTCGGCCTGATCGAATTGACGGCCTTAACTGCTCTCTCCCGTGCAGAATCACCGGTTCAGGGCATCGACAAAGATCCGAAAACGCCAGCCCATGCTCAAAGTTCTCATAAGCCGGATCCCACCTCGGCGAATTATGACGAGTTGATCATCACGGGGGTCACCCAACCACGCACCCGATTTGATGTAATTCAGTCAACCAGTGTTCTTTCCCAGGAGGCGCTTCAGGTGGCAATGATGCCTACGCTGGGCGAGACGCTCTCCGAACTTCCCGGCATCTCCTCGACTTATTTCGGACCGGGGGCGAGCCGGCCGGTGATCCGGGGAATGGACGGCCCCCGGGTTCGGGTGCTCTTGAATGGCTTGGGCTCCCTGGATGCCTCGGTAACCAGTCCCGATCACGCGGTGGGCACAGAGGGCCTTCTCACGAGCCGCATCGAAGTCATCCGAGGAGCGGGAACGCTGCTCTACGGGAGTTCTTCCATCGGGGGAGTCGTCAACGTGGACGATGGCCGGATTCCACTGGAACTGCCCAGCGGGCCCATCGAGGGTGAAGTGCGGGCCCTCTACAACTCGGCAGCCAGCGATAAGGGCGCAAGCCTGGGCCTCACAACTGGGGCCGGCCCCGTGGCACTTCGCGCATCGGGCGCTTTCGCCCAGAGCAATGACCTCTCCATTCCTGGCTACGCGGTTTCAGACGCTCTGGAGGCCGAACAACCGGGCATCGAACGCGGGCCGCTTGGCGTCGCGCTCTCAACCCAGACCGATCGCCTGGCGGGAACAGTGGGAGGGGCCTGGGTCTCGGGCGAGAACCGGCTAGGTCTGTCATATGGGGTGATCGACAGCCACTACGGCTCGCCGTCCGAACCCGGCGAGCCCATCGAAATCGACCTCCACCAAAAAAGGGTCGATGCACAGGGCGAATGGTCCGAACCTTTGCCCTATCTGCGAAAGGCCGAATTCAAATACGGCTACTCGGATTATGCCCACGACGAGATCGAGGAGGAGGAGGGAGTCCCCGTAGTGGCAAGCTCAGTAATGAGCCACGCACACGAAGTCAGGCTGGACCTTTTTCATGACCCGATCGGATCCGTGAACGGACGTTTCGGGGTCCAGCTGCTTCATCGCGACTTCAACGTTGAGGGCGCAGAGGCTTTCGTCCCGGACAGCACGACAGAGAACTGGGGCTTCTTTGTTCTCGAAGAGTACGAGCGCGGCCCGGTGCGCGTGGAAATGGGAGCCAGGGCCGAACATCAGTCGATCCAAAGTGATAAAAAGAATTTTTCCCGAGACTTCAATGCTTTCAGTTTTTCTCTCGGAGCGTCCTACTCCTTTCTGGATGGGTGGATCACCGGACTGAGTCTTTCGCGCACCGAGCGTCCTCCCGCTGCGGAGGAACTGCTCTCCAACGGGGCTCATCTGGCGACAGGCGGGTTCGATGTCGGCGACCCCGATTTGGTAAAAGAATCCGGAGTGATGCTCGAGGGCACCTTGAAGCGCCGAGTTGGGCGTTGGACGGGAGCGCTCAATCTTTATTGGTCGGGATTTTCTGATTTCATTTACCAGGAGAACGGCGAATATTGCGACGTACCTCCGGACACTGATCCGGACAACCCCATCTGCGTTGCGAACCCAGCGGGCGGAGAGCTTCAGAAGCGGGAATTCGTTCAGAATGATGTCGACTTCTGGGGGGGGGAGGTCCTCGGGAGTTATCGGTTCTATGAGTCGGAACACTACACGGGAGCTCTCGACATCGCGTTCGATTGGGTTCGGGCTGAGCTGGCCGATGGTTCAGGCGGAACGATCCCCAGGATCCCGCCACACCGCCTGAAGTTCGGGCTGGAAGGGAAAAGTCGATACGCTGATCTCAGGGGCGAAATCTGGTGGGTTGGCGCCCAAGATCGTGTTGCCGAGAACGAACTTCCCACGAATTCCTATTTGATGCTCAACGTGATTCTCACGGCCCACCCATTCCCCAACCAGCGCAATGTCACGCTTGTCGCACAGGGCCGGAACCTTCTCAACGAGGAGGCCCGGATTCACAGTTCGTTCCTGAAGGACAAGCTCCCGCTCGGTGGGCGGGAGGCACGTTTGAATATCAACGTCGCCTTCTGAGTACCCGTCACGGTTCCTCATAGCCTGCTCAGCCCGCGACGGGGCTCCCCTAGGGATTTAACATAACGCCCAGGCTCGGACGTTGTGCCAGAAGCCAGCTTGAATGGCCTATCCCCCAGGTGGCTCAGAATACTCACGCGGCTCCGCAGCGAGAACCTCCCGGACGATCGGCATGAACATATTCCCCCCATACAGACTGCCGTGATACGTCAGGTGTTGGTAGTCCAAATACAGCGGGTTCCCATCTTCCTCGGTGGGACAGGAGGTGCCCCTGCACAACAGGTCAATTGGATCCAACAAGCGCACTTCGTCGTACTCGGAAGCCATTGCGCTGAACAGATCGAACATCGGCTGCCTGCTCAAGATCACTTCCTTTTTCGACAGGTACAAACTCGCGAGCGGTTTCTTCTCGCGTGCAAGCTTGAAGAGCTCATTGGGGACGTGGTAAGGGAAGGAAGGGGGAGGCATTGCTATCCATACACTGACGCCTTTGCTGCGAAAGAATTCCAGTGTTTCGGCAAGCTGCCTCTTCAAGATGTCTGATTGAGCCACACCTTGCGGAGGAGGTTCGCCAGCGACCCAGAGGGAATCAGAGCTGGGCTTGTCATTGACGAAAGGTCGCCACAAAGATGCCAGCACAACGTGCGTGACCTTGCCATGCCGAAGGAAGTCCGCGTACATCCGATTTCTCTGCAAGCAGGGGGTCTTCCACTTCGTCTCCGATGCCGAAGTGGTCGTATTGATCAGAGACGGACAACTCGCCATGACCTGTATGTGAATCGGAATATCATGCTTCCTGGCCAACGTAGACAATGCTGGGATCCACTGATTTCCAAAGCTGTCCCCGATGACAAGAAGCGAGCCTGACGACTCGCGGCCTTTGCCAAACGTTCCCACCTGAATCCCCTTACTCAACTCGTGCATACGGAGGTTCTCGAGGACGTCGGGCTGCATGGGTTCCAGTGGTTCTGCCAGCGTGGTTTCGCCCCTGACTCGGTAGATGAGCTCTCGGTTCTGTGAGAAAGCGAATCCGACAGTCGCCATCAGAGCGAGAGCAGCGACGGACGCGCTTAGCGCCTGCCAGCGTGTGGGGAGCAGGGTCCTTTTTCTGAACGGGCGCTCCACGAAGTGCAGCGACGCCCAGGCAATGCAGGCGGAGGCCAGGAGAATAAGCGCCGTCTCGACTGAGGACAGGCTCTCTCCAGTTCGTATTCTTGCGAACACCAGAAGCGGCCAATGCCAGAGATAGAGCGAATACGAGATCAACCCGACGCTGACGATCGGGGCGAGCGAAAGTGCCCTTCCAATGAGCGTCCCACCCCCAGTGTTCGCCCAGATGATCAGCGAAGCACCCAGGCAAGGTGGCACCGCCCCGACTCCAGGAAATACCGTAGCGGGCGTATAGGCGACGACGGGCACCAAGATGAAGAGCAGACCCAGGGCTGCTGCGACTTCTCGTGTCCCCTGAGACGGTTCGCGGAGCGAAAAACGGCCAAACTCCGTGCGCCGAAGCGCCCAGAACGCCAGAAGAGCCCCGACACCGAGCTCCCATGCCCTGTATTGGATCAGATAGAAGGCACTTGCCGGCTCCCTGGCGGTCATCTCGATGCTCAGCAGCATCGAAATCAGGACAAGGATCGCGAGCGATCCCAACAGATATTTTCGCGCATACCGAAGACCGAAGAACAGAAGGAGCGGGAAGACGATATAGAACTGTTCCTCAATGGAGAGCGACCAGGTGTGCAACAGGGGCTTCGCATCGGCGGCAGCGTCGAAGTATCCGAACTCGCGGTTGAAATGAACGTTCGAGAAAAAGAACGAAAGCCACAGGGCCGACTGCGCGAACGCGCGAAAGTCCGCAGGTGCCAGAAGAGCAAAGCCCGCACCCATCGAGGCCAGGAGAACGAGCAGGAGCGGAGGGAGGATCCTCCTGCAGCGTCGCTCGTAGAATCGTGAGATGCTGAAATTTCCGCTCTCGATATCTCCAAGAAGGATTGATGTGATCAGAAATCCGGATATGACGAAGAACACGTCGACACCGACGAACCCGCCTCCGAAGCCGGGAACGTGCGCGTGGTAGAGCAGGACCGGAACGACTGCCAATGCACGCAGGCCGTCGATGTCTCTTCGATAGGCCAGCACTACAGGGCCACTGCCGGGATTCCGGGCAGGCGGTTGGGCGCACGCGCTGGTCATCCAGTCACTTCCCTAAGTGTCCTTCGTGCTTGATACGGCAACAACCGCCTATCAGTCGGATAGAAATTCGAAGACCCATTCTACACGCTCGGCCATACAAGGCACCGGCTAAAGAACCTACTCGAGGCAGCCGTCTTCTTCCTGCCGGTATCACTGGTGGCTGTGGAGCTTACGACAGCCTGGTCGGAACGAGTTGGCGTGTACGTACGGGTTCGCGAGGCTTTCGGAGAACATTGGGCCGACCGTACGAAGGGGACACATACGAGCAGGCTGAATTTTCCTACTGGAAACGGAATCCTTGCCAGGGCTACCCGAAAGCCGCTTCCAGCTTCCACTCGTCATGGCAGCGAATGCCATACGATGAGGCAGCCGGGGAGCAATCGTCGCCTATCACGCCAGATTCCAACACGGTCCCCGCCCGCACATGACTCCGGCAACCCTCTGCAAGCCCGGTCCAGCGTTCGAGAAATTCGGCGCTCAAGACCAAGAGGAGCAATGGCAACAAGCTAAAGATCACCATTTTGATGCGACGACTGCTCTGTATCGTGGGACTCTTCATCTTGGTGAGCCTAGCGCCTGGCAGCCTCCCGATCGTCGAGAATCGGCTTCCCTCCTTGGCCCTTCTTCGTCGCCGCACCCGAGCATTGCTTAGGAGAGGGCGGCCATTCCCCGGGCCGCCTATTGCTCCGCTTCGCCGGGACCAGTGAGGATCCGTTGGCGTTCTAGATCAACGGTGGTCAGCGCGGAAGTCCGAGTCGACCTGCGGATACACAGCGGCGAAATCGCCTCGTGCGGCGAGC
>CAWVXN010000087.1:0-9594 GCA_963933695.1 uncultured Myxococcales bacterium
ATTCACCCCTCGCCGCTTCTCTGGCCGCCGTCAAACTCCAGATTCCGATCGCGCATGTGGAAGCCGGGCTTCGATCCGGCGATCGCACAATGCCCGAAGAAATCAACCGAATTCTTACGGATTCGATTTCAACCTGGCTCTTCACTACCGAACCCGACGGAGATCGGAATCTTCTCCGCGAGGGCGCGAAGCCCGAACAAATTCACCGGGTCGGAAATGTCATGATCGATACCCTGCTCCGAAATCTCGAACGGGCCCGCCAACTCAATCCCCTTGAGGATCTGGGCCTGAAGCCCGGTGCCTACGGGCTGCTCACCCTGCACAGGCCCGCCAACGTGGACGATGCCGAGACTTTGGACGGGCTCTTTCGCGCCCTCGAAGAAATTCACCACGAGTTGCCGATCGTTTTCCCCGTTCATCCCCGAACCGCGGCCGCCATCGAGGCCGGTCGAGGTGGGATCAAACCCGCCCTCCAGACAACCGAACCTCTGGGTTATCTCGATTTCCTGCACTTGATGGCAAACGCAAAGGTCGTTCTCACCGATTCCGGGGGGATCCAGGAAGAGACCACTGCGCTGGGCGTCAGCTGTCTCACCCTGAGAGAAAATACCGAGCGACCCATCACTGTGACTCACGGAACCAATACCATCGTCGGGACTAAACCCGACATCATCCTTTCCGAAACTCGAAAAATTCTCGCCGGCGAAGCCAAGCTGGGGCAAATTCCCGAACTGTGGGACGGCGGAGCCGCACGGCGTATTGTTGACGTTCTGGAGCGCGATCTGAGGAGCGAACTGTGAGCCTGATTTCCGAATACTTCGGCGAAGAGCCGGTCATCACCTCCCGGCGCGGGCTCGCCTGGCAGACAGGATGCCTGCTGCTTCTTCTGACTGTCATCTATGCTCCGATCCTCTCCAACATGGTCGAGCATTGGCAAATCGTTCCGGATTACTCCCACGGTTTTCTGATCGTCCCCCTCGCCCTAGTATTCGCCTACGAGAAGAAATTGTACATCCAAGCGGTCCAGTTCCGGGGCAGTTGGTGGGGCGTCGCCTTACTCGGCTTTGGGTTGTTGCTTCTGGCCGTAGGGCAACTCGGCAGCCTTCTTTCCCCCCTGCGCGCGGGCTACGTAATCAGCATGATGGGACTTGTGCTCCTCCTGCTCGGCACCCGAGTATTCTCTCTACTCCTCTTCCCCATGGCTTTCCTGCTGATGATGGTTCCCCTACCTCAATCCGTCGTGAACGTCATCGCTTTTCCCTTGCAACTGATCGCAGCCGAGTGGGCCGTCTCCCTCATGCACCTGATCGGCATACCGGTCCTGCTTGAAGGGAACATCATTCACCTGGCGGGTGGTGACCTATTCGTCGCCGAGGCCTGTAGCGGCCTCCGGTCTCTGATGGCCCTGCTCACCCTTGGAGTCGTGTTCGCTCACTTTTTCCGCAGGGGAAGCCTCGCCCTTCAATGCCTGCTGGTGGCCTCGACGATTCCAATCGCCATCGTGGTCAATTCACTGAGAGTCGCGCTGACCGGAATTTTGGCCCATGAATACGGCCATGAAAGCGCCGGCGGCTTCATCCACGAGTTCCAGGGCATGATTACCTTCAGCCTGGCTTTTCTGATACTTCTGGGAGAGTCCAAACTAATCGACCAGCTCATCCGCAGACCAAAACCCGTGGAGACCGACTGATGGCCAAACTCGGAGTAGCTCTGCTCTTCATCCTCCTAAATCTCTACACGTACCGTTATTTCGCCAACGAAGATTTCATTCCCGACCGAGGTGACTTCGCGAACTTTCCCCTCCAAATCGAGGCCTGGACCTGCACCGACGTTCAGGAGATGTCCGATGACATCCTGAGCCGTCTCGGCGTGACCGATTATCTTCTCTGCGACTTCGTCAACCAGGAACTCGAAGCCGTGGCCAACGTCTATGTGGGCTATCACCAGAGCCAGACACGGGATACGGGCGGGAACGACAACGTTATCCATCCGCCAGAGCATTGCCTTCCCGGCGCGGGTTGGGACATCATCAAAAGCGATGTCGTTCCCCTCGATATGGGCTTTGGGGGAGAGGCTAGGCGCGTCATCATCGCCAAGGGAAATAGCCGCAATCTCGTCTACTTCTGGTATCAATCGCGAGGGCGGGTGATCGCTCGCAATCACGAAAAAGTGCTCTACATGTTCTTGGACCGGGCCACAAAAAACCGCACCGATGGATCCCTTGTGCGATTCACTATCCCGGTCATCCACGGCGACGAAGCCGCAGCCGAGCAGGTGTTCCAGTCCCTGGCCCAAAGCATCACTCCGTTCCTTCCAGACTACATCCCCAATTAGGCGTCCCTCTCGGGACGTTCGGGAAGCTCAGCGTGCGGATCTTATTTGTTAGCCACTACTTCCCGCCCGAGGTCAACGCCCCGGCCAATCGCACCCACGAGCACTGCCGCCGTTGGGTGGCCGAAGGTCATGAAGTGACCGTGATCACCGGCGTACCCAATCATCCTGCCGGCGTCCTCTTTGCCGGCTACCAGAATCGATGGCTCCACGAGGAGGAAGTCGACGGTATCCGAGTAATCCGAACTTGGATGTTCCTCGCGGCCAATGCCGGCTTCGCCAAGCGAATCCTGAACTACGTACTTTTCGCTGTAACGGCAGTGATCGCGTCCAAGCGGGTCAGGAACCCCGACCTGGTCCTGGCAACGACCCCCCAGTTCTTCTGCGGGCTCGCGGGAGCCGTGATCGCACGAATCAAACGTCTCCCCTTCGTGCTTGAAGTCCGTGACCTCTGGCCGAAGTCCATCGTCGAGTTGGGGCAACTGCAAAAAGGATTTGCCCTGGGATCCCTTGAAGCACTTGAGCGATGGCTCTACAAGAGTTCGGCGGGAATCGTCGTCAATACCCGGGCCTTCATCGACCACATCGCCGACTCCGGCTATCCACGGGAAAAGATCGAACTCATCTACAACGGAATCGACCCCCATCAGTTTCGTCCCCAGCCCGCATCCCAGAAACTCCGAACTGAATATGCCTTGGAAGGCCGAACGGCCGTCGCCTATATCGGAACGCTTGGCCTTGCCCAGGGCCTGGAATGCGTCATCGAGACCGCTGAGATCCTTCAGAGTCGACCCGACATTGCGTTCCTGATCATCGGTGACGGAGCCGAGCGCGGAAAACTCGAAGCGATGATCCAGGAGCGTGGCATCACCAACGTTCGTTTACTGGGGCTTCAGCCCCGGGAACTGATGCCCGATTGGATCGCAAGCGCGGATATTTTGCTGGTCTGTCTGAGGGATCTACCGGTTTTCGAAACGGTCATCCCATCGAAGATCTTCGAGTTTCTCGCCCAGGAAAGGCCCGTCATTGTCGCGGCTCGGGGTGAAATCCGCCGCATGACCGAAGAGGCCGGCGCCGCGTGGGTCATCGACCCTCAGGATCCCCAGGCCATGGCCGATGCCGTGGAGGCGATCGCTCAGCAACCCGAGGAGGCCAAACGCCGGGCCGCCGCCGGGCGCCGGTGGGTGAAAGATGAATTCGTGCGAGATACCTTGGCACTCCGAATGCTCGATTTCATGAAAAAAACCGTACGGAGCCAGCAGTGAACCCCTCATCCAGGCCCGGGAGGCCCTCTTCATGATCCGTGTAGGCCTCGCCCGGGGGCCCGACCACTACCGCGGCCTGAGCGCTCCGTGGCACCCCGGCTTTGAACCTCCGGAACTCGCCGGACGACTCGGGAAAGGCTCGGCCCCACCGGTCAACGGCGTATTTGAGGCGGTGCGGAGCGCGCTCCTCGCCCTCGGTCTCGACGCGACCCGCGCCGGGGATCCCCAATGGAATCCCCTGGGAAGCCTTGTGGCACCCGGCCAGACGATCGTCCTCAAGCCCAACTTCATCCGGCATTGGAACCCGCGTTCCGAGATCGAATCCGACGCCAGCGTGGAGAGTGTCATTACCCACGGCGCAGTCCTCCGAGCCGTTGCGGACTACGCCTTCCTGGCGGTGGGTCCGTCGGGCCGTGTGATCGTCGCCGAAGCGCCTCAACAGGATTGTGACTTCGAGGCCATTCGGAGAATCGCCGGCCTGGACGCAATGCGCGATCACTTCCAAAAAACTTTGGGCGTCAACCTCGAGATTATCGACCTCCGACGCGAGACCGTCATTTTCGAAGACGGCGTCATCGTTTCCCGGCAGAGCTTGCCGGGCGATCCCCGGGGCTACCGCGCAGTAGACCTTGGGCGGCAGAGTTTCTTCGAGGGGTCGGGTCTGGACTCATCGCGTATGCGCGGAGCCGACTACGATCCGGCCCCCACATCGGAACACCACTCCCACGGCCGCAACGCCTATCTGCTCTCCGAGACCGTTCTTTCCTCGGACCTCATCGTCAATCTGCCCAAGCTCAAGACCCACAAGAAGACCGGAGTGACTTTGGCAATAAAGAACATGGTGGGAATCAACGGGGACAAGAACTGGCTCCCCCACCACTGTGCGGGACCGGTATCCGAAGGCGGCGACGAATTTCCGGGTGGAGCCCTGGTTGACCGCACCCGCAGCCGATTGACCGAATGGGGGCGAGCCCTGCTCGCAAGGAACTGGGGCAAGGCCCTAATCAGGGCCTACAGGCGAGCGGAAATCAAAACCCGCGGTGACGATTTCATTCGGGCGGGCAACTGGCACGGCAATCAGACCACCTGGCGGATGTGCTGCGATCTCAACCGCTGCGTCTACTACAGCGATGCTCAGGGGCTACACCTGGAGGCGGAGGAACCCGTCCGCCGGGTCTTGACCCTCCTCGATGCGGTCGTCGCCGGGGACATGAATGGGCCCCTGGCACCCCGGGACGTACCCCTGGGGGTAGTCCTGGCTTCTCTCGACCCCGTCGCACTGGATCTGGCCGCGATCCAGCTAATGGGCTTCGACGCCACCCGTGTTCCCAAAGTCCAGGAGGCCATGGCCACCTCGACTCTGCGCATCACCCGGGTGCGACGCCCCCAGGACGTCGAGATCGCCGAAGCCGGCCGACCCGCCAAGACGGTTTCCGAATCGGTTCGCGTGTACCCTCTCGGCCAGCTTGAGTCGCCCCGCCCATTTGTGCCCCACCCGGGCTGGCTCAATCATATCGAGACCACCGCCGATAAGAACATATCGGGAGCGATGAGTTCCCAAGAGGTCGCGACGTGAAACAGATCCTTCAGAGTGCCCGCAGCGGGGAGCTTCAACTCCTTGAAGTGCCCGCCCCCGCAGTGGGACCGGGCCAGGTTCTCGTTCAGAATCACTTCTCCGTGGTCTCCCCGGGAACCGAGAAAATCGCCATGGACTTCGCGAAGAAGTCCCTCCTGGGCAAGGCCCGCAGCCGACCAGACCTTGTCAGTCAGGTGCTGCGGAAGATTCGTCAGGAGGGACCGCTTCCCACCTACCGAACCGTGGTCAACCGGCTGGATTCTCCTCAACCCCTGGGATACTCGTGCGCCGGAGTCGTCATGGGCGTCGGCGAGGGCGTGAGCGACTTCATCGTGGGCGACCGAGTCGCCTGTGCGGGAGCAGGCTACGCAAACCACGCAGAATGGGTCAGTGTGCCCGAGAACCTTGTCGCCCGGGTGCCCGACGGACTCGATCTCGACCGGGCCGCTTTCGCCACCCTGGGCGCCATCGCACTCCAGGGGATTCGCGTGGCTGGACCAGCCCTGGGCGAAGTTGCGGTCGTCGTCGGGCTCGGATTGATCGGCCAAATCGCTGTTCAATTGCTCGTATCCAATGGCTGCCGAGTACTGGGAATCGACATCGACGAGCGCCGAATAAAACAGGCCCTTGAGCAGGGCGCCGAGTGGGGAGCCCAGCCCGATGGGTTGCCTCCGGGCTGGAAAGACGAGGCAACCGGTGGCTACGGCGCCGACTTTGTCCTCGTCACCGCTTCGGCCAACGACTCCGCTCCGATTCAACTCTCCGCAGAACTCTGTCGGCCCAAGGGGCGAGTCGTCGTGGTGGGCGCCATGCCACTGGAACTCGACCGACGAACCTTCTACGAGAAAGAACTCGAGCTTAGACTCAGCATGTCCTACGGCCCCGGCCGTTACGACCGGCGCTACGAGGAACTCGGTCTTGACTACCCGCTTCCCTACGTGCGCTGGACTGAAAATCGAAACCTCCAGGCGGTTCTTGCACTGGCCCACCGCGAAGCCATTCACATGGATAAGCTCGACGCGGAGATCGTCGATTTTTCCGAGTCCGAGACCGCCTATGCCCAACTCGCAAAGGGCGAACGACGGAGCCTGGCTGTCATCTTTCGCTACGACGCATCCTCAAGCCCCACGCGGACCCTCTCCCTTCGCTCCACGTCACCGCGAAAGGCAAAATCGGATATCGGCGTAGGCTTCCTGGGTGCCGGGAATTATGCCAAGGCCGTTCTCTTGCCACATCTCTCGGGGAATGCCGGCCTGCGCAAAATCTCCCTCGTGACAGCAACCGGCCCGTCAGCCCAACGAACCGCCGAACGCTTCGGCTTCGAGCGATGCGGGACCGACCCGGCCGATATTATCCAGGCTGACGATGTCGATCTCATCTTCGTCGCGACTCGCCACAACTTGCATGCTCGCTGGGCAGCGGAGGCTCTTCGCGCCGGCAAGGCTGTCTGGCTCGAGAAACCCCTGGGGCTGACTCCGACTGAAGTGGATGAAGTCGCCGCTGCTGTTCGCGAAAGCGGAAGTCTGCTTGCCGTAGGCTACAACCGGCGATTTTCCCAACACACGCGTGCGTTCATCCAGGCCTTTGAGAACCGATCCGCACCGCTCCACATCCAGTACACCGTGGCTGCCGGCCCCACACCCCGGGGCACATGGATCACCGATCCCATGGAAGGGGGCGGCCGAGTCCTCGGCGAAGTCTGCCATTTCGTCGACCTCTGTGGGCACATCGTAGGCCAGCCCCCGGTTCAGGTCTTTGCCAGTGCCCTATCTAACAATTTCGAACTCGACGATTCCATCACGGCGCTGATCCGGTATCGCGACGGTTCCGTCGCCAATATCCACTATCTCGCCCAAACCACCAGCGAACTCCCGAAGGAGCGCTTTGAGGCTTCCGCCGGCGGCATTACCGCGACCTGCGAGAACTTCAAACAAACACGAATCATGGGGTCGAAGAACTCCGAGGGCGTCAAGAACATCAACCAGGACAAAGGACAGGCCGAGGCCCTACGCCAAGTACTCAGCGCAGTGCGTTCGGGTGGCGAAGGCCCCTTCACCCTGGAACAGCTGATTGCAACGTCGAGAGTCACCTTTGCGATTCTCGAATCGATCCGGAGCGGAGCCCCGGTGGCGATCAGCGAAGCATAATAAGCCCCAGTCCATCGCGTTTGCCCCCTGCGTGTCGACGTTCCCTGGGCCAGGCGCTACCTCTCTATTTTATTCTTCAAAGGGCCTACGGGGCCAGACTCTCTACGGTTGGAGAAAAATCGGTATGTGCGGAATCGGGGGTGTCTGGTATGCCGACCGCCGTCGCCCCGACGAAGCGGCCCTGTCCCGAATGTCCCTCGCCATGGCGAGCCGTGGCCCGGATGACCATGGAGCCCTGATCGACCCCGGCATCGGCCTAGTCCATCGCCGCCTCAGCATCCTCGATCTCAGCGAGGCAGGTCGATGTCCAATTTCGAACGAAGACGGCTCGATCCACGCCGTGCACAACGGCGAAATCTACAACTTCGCCGCACTCCGTGAGCAGTTGATCGACGCCGGCCATCACTTTCGCTCAAACTGCGACAGCGAGGTCATCGTCCACGGCTATGAGCAATGGGGAACCGACCTCTTCACCCACCTGGACGGAATGTTCGCAGTTGGGATCTGGGATGCCCCCCGGCGAAGGCTCGTAGTCGGCCGAGACAGAATCGGCGAAAAGCCACTCTATCTCCTGCGAAAGCCCGGCGTATTCGCCTTCGCTTCGTCGTTGAATGCACTACGCGAAATCGTCAACGGTGAGCTTGAGGTCGACATGGACGCCGTCGAGTGCTTCCTCTCCCATGCCTTCATTCCCCACCCCCACACGATCTGGAAGGGCGTAGAAAGCCTGCCCCCCGCTCATTTCGCCGTGATCGAGGGGCGCTCGGAAGCGTCCCTCGAACGCTACTGGAATTTTCCGGACAAGCGCCCCCAACGCATGGACCTGGGCGAAGCCGAAGAAACCATCGAAGAGAGTCTTGAGCGGAGCGTAAAGGCCCGCCTAATCGCGGATGTGCCCATCGGAGGTTTCCTCAGTGGCGGCGTGGACTCGTCCCTCGTCATGGCCATCGCGGCGCGTCACAGCCCGAGCATCGATACGTTTTCAATCGGCTTCGAGGAGGAAGCTTTCAGCGAACTTCCGTATGCACGAAGCGTCGCCCAACACATCGGCTCAACACATCACGAACTGACATTCCGGGCCGACTCGATCCTGGAGATCCTTCCGGAACTCGTCTGGCAATACGGCCAACCCTTCGGAGATTCGTCGTCCATTCCTACTCATCTGGTATCTCGCATGGCAAGAGAAAGCGTCAAGGTCTCGCTTTCCGGGGACGGGGGGGATGAATCTTTCGCGGGCTATTGGCGCCCCGCATCCCTTGTCTACGCCTCGCTCTTCGGGCGAGTCATTCCCGAACCCCTACGCCAGAGAGCAGTTCCCCATGTCGCAAACATCATGGGGCGCTTAGGTGGCGAGGGGCTCGCTCGGCGTCTTACCGCCATGAATCGACTTTCACTCGCGACACCGGGAGCGGGTTACACCAACTCTCAGAGTTGGTTCGACCATCGCGAGACTCTTCTCGGGAACGCTTTCAAAACTTTAACGAGCGACCACGATGTCGTGGCCTGCCGAGCTGGAAGACCTCTTTCGTCCGCCAAATCATCGGTTCTTCAACAGGCTCTCTACGACGATTTCGAGGTACAGCTCGCCGACGACTACCTGGTCAAGGTCGATGTCGCCAGCATGGCCGCATCCCTGGAAGTTCGGCCGCCAATGCTCGACCATCACTTCGTCGAATCCGCATGGACTCTGCCCGATGACTACAAGTTGCATCGGGGCACCCGGAAGTGGATTCTCAAGCGCATCGCGGCGCGCCATGTCCCACCCGAGGTCATATACCGACCCAAACTAGGCTTCGCCATGCCCATGAGTATCTGGTGGCGTGGTCAACTCGCGACCCTACTCCGCACGCTGATGCGCGACAGTCGCTGCGCCGCGATGGGCTGGATCAATCCGGAGAGCGTCGAACTCTACCTCGCTGAGCACTGCTCCGGAAAAGCCGAACATGACACCCGTCTCTGGCTGATCCTGTGGCTTGAACTGTGGGTCAGAATTGTCCTGGAAGGCTCCATGGGGCGAGGCGACTCCCTCGCGAAGATGGCCACGGAATCCTGAAAACGCTGCCCCCCATGCCGCAGCATGAGTTTTGTGTTCAACCTTGATCAATCACGTCTTCGAGCAAGGCGATCAGCCGATCGGCAGTGATTTCCCAAGTGAAATCGAGGGCGCGCACGTGGGCGGAGTCGGCGAGTTTTTTGGCCAGTTCAGGATTGGCGAGCACTTCCCCTATCCCGTCGGCCATTGCCTTCACATCGAAGGGGTCCACGTAGATCGCTG
>CAWVXN010000088.1:0-9447 GCA_963933695.1 uncultured Myxococcales bacterium
CGAGCGTTCTGTTCGATTCGGTGGGTGAATTGACGCCCGGTGTCGCTCAAGATCTGGTCATAATCTCGTCGAAGCAACTGGGTGAATCCCAGGATGGATGCCAGGGGCGATCGCAGATCGTGGGTGACGCTGTGAACAAAACTGTTCAGACGTGAGTTCTCGAGTTCCAATTGCCTGGCCCGGAGAACGTGCGCCCCGACGTTTTGAATCCACACCAGATGGTCGGCACCTTCTCCTGCTTCCAGGCGACGAGTGGAGAGCGACACCCATGCCATGCTTCCGTCCGGTTGGGTGATATGGAACTCCTGTTCTCGGACTTCACCCGTTTTGGGGAGATCGTCCACCCATTCGGCCATTTCCTCCGAGTAAGGCCTCAAAAGCTTGGCAGCGGGTCCCCTGAATTTTGCTTCCTCTATTTGAAAAAGAGCTGAGGCGGCTTTGTTGACGCGAAGGAAAGAGCCATGGGGGTCAAGGATGAACGCTGCTTCGGGAAATAAATCCAGCACTGCCAGCGAATCTCCGTCCCCTTTACTTTTTTCGGGTGCCGAATTTGTCAGTGAGTCGGCGGAGGCCAGGATACAAAGGGAGAGCGGTGGTTTCCCAAGACTTGGAATTCGAAGGAACTTTATGTTGAGTCTGTAGGGGGCGCCGTCCCGAGTGCCCAGATCAAGGGATGCTTCCGTCGAACCTTTTTGTTTTTTGAACCGATGGGTGATCTGGGACATCTGCCGATCGAAGAACTCGGGAGAAGACTTGTCCGAGAGCGCTCCGAAGAACGCGGGGATGCTCTTGCCCGAGTACTCGCCCGCATTCCCGCAGAGAGCTTGACAGGCTTGGCTCATCCATAGAACTCGCATTGTGTCGTCAATCGCGAGGGTCAGGGGGTGAAGGGACTCAAGGGTTTCGAGAAGCGCCAGGGCTTCGAGGTCTTCAAGCTGGGATTGGGGTGAAAGGGGAATCATGATACCGGCCTGTGGGCAGAACCAACCCTCCCAGAGCCTACCGGAGAGACGAGTGCGGGGTATCGGAATCGCGGATTGGATCAGGCGAAATGCCGCGAGTAAGAGAATCCCGGGGGAACTCACGGGAGCCGAGTACGCGGGTTAAGGGCATCTTGCCATGGGGACTGAATGATGGGGCGCTCAAGGTCCTGTTTGCCTCGCGGGGGTCGAAGTTCGATGGTTTCTCGCTCGGACCGGGCCTATACTTCGGCCGCAGACAGCGGGTTACTCCCAGCGGGAGTTTCGCTGTTCGTGCGCAAAGAAGAGAGCTGTAGGCGCTCTCGGCTGTACCCCCCAGAAATAGGCTTCGGCGCGGAATCAATTCGCGCTGGAGGGATGCGCTCAGGTCCGGGTCTGGCTACTGGAGACTCGATTTGGAATCTGAGATCAAGGACAGATTGTGGGCCCGCAGGAGAGGCGTTGCGCTCCTTGCCTTATTTTCTTGTGTGCTCCTGAGTGGGGGAGGCTATTCGCTGAGCCCCAATACTTCTCCCGGTGCGGGCACGCCGCCGGTTTCTTCTTCGCCCCCATCCCGCATCGTGCGAGGTGCGCTGGAGCAGAGCCTTGCTCTGGCTAACCCATCGTTGTCGGTAGGCGAGCGAGCTCGAATCGTTGCAGCGATCAATCGATACAGTACCCGGTATCAGCTGGATCCGGATCTGGTGACGGCGATTCTTCTCGTCGAGAGTGATGCGCGGCCGTGGGCTCGGAGTCCGAAGGGAGCCGTTGGCTTGATGCAAGTCATGCCGCACATGATGCGACCGATGGGGCTTGCCGGGAACTTGGCGACGGTTGAGAGCAATATTGAGGCGGGCTGTTTTATCTTGGCGCACAACATCGAACGACTAGGCGTCGAGAAGGGTATATCGGCGTACTTTTGGGGTTCGCGTATTCGCGGAGTTGCCTACCTTGAGAAGGTTCTTGAAGCCCGAGCACGGGTGCGTGAGTTGCGCACCTCCTAGCACGGGGCTTCATCGTCTGTAGAGCCGTCGTTTATGGCGGACGAGTCGGTGCGGGGCCCTTCGGTGGGCGGAGTTTGATGATGGAGTCCGAGTATCTTCGTCGAGCAGAGGACTACTTCGAGACGTCTAGGGGAAGTAGTCTCTTCTTTCGATCCTGGCAGCCGTCCCTTCCCGAGAGGGTGATCGTTCTCGTTCATGGCTTCGGCGAACACAGCGGACGCTACGAAGAATTTGCGAGCTGGTTCTGCAGGCGAGGTTTCGCGGTATATGCCCACGACCAGCAGGGCCACGGCCATTCGCCGGGTAAGCGCGGTCATGTAGATCAGTTCGATGATTTTCTTGATGACGTAGAGAGGTTGATCGCGGTCGCTGGGATAGATCACCCCCGTCTGCCTCGTGTCCTGATAGGACACAGTATGGGCGGTCTGATCGTGACGTCCTTGGCATGTAGGCGGAGCCCGGCGGTCAATTTCATTGTCGCGTCGTCGCCAGCGCTTTCCCTTTCTCCCGATATTTCCCCTGTGAAATTACGGATGGCACGGCTTCTCCGGCGAATTGTGCCTCGTTTGGCTATGAGCGCTGGGTTGGATGCGAGTGGGCTGTCGAGTGATTCGAACGTTGTTCGGGATTACCTCGCCGATCCTCTAGTCCACGGTCAGGTGACAGTGGCGATGGGCGCGGGAATGTCGGATACCATCCTTCGCACCGAAGGCGCGGCGGGTAAGGTTGGCGTGCCCATGTTGCTGCTGCATGGCGAGTCAGATCCGCTTTGTCGTGTGGAGGGGAGTCGCGCATTTTATGCCGGCCTGCTGCAGGCGGAGCAGACGGGCAGTGCCATTCGAACTTATCCGGATATGCTGCACGAAATTTTTAACGAACCTGATCGCGAGAAAGTCTACGCCGATCTGCTTGAGTGGATATTGCGAGTGGAGTCGCTATGAGCAAGAAGGTCTCGAATGAAGCCGAACTGACCCATTTGGACGATCAAGGGCATGCCCGCATGGTCAACGTGGGTGAGAAGCCGATTACGCACCGCCGTTGTGTGGCCCGCTGCGAAGTCAAGATGGAGGAGCGGACGCTCCAGCGGATTTCAAGCGGAGATCTTCCGAAAGGAGATGTGCTTGCTGTTGCCCGCATTGCAGGGATTCAAGCGGCAAAAAGGGCGGCCGATTGGATTCCGCTAGCCCACCCCCTTCCCCTCGATTCCGTCGATGTTCTGCTGGTCCCAGACCCCTCTGAGGCTTGTTTAAGGGTTCAGGTTTCGGTGGAATCCCATTGGCGAACCGGGGTGGAGATGGAGGCGCTGGTGGCGGTTTCTGCGGCAGGGCTCACTGTCTACGATATGTGCAAGGCGATTGATCGGGGGATGAGCGTTCAGAATATACGCCTCGCATCGAAGACCGGAGGCAAGAGCGGCCCATTTTTACGTGAGGGTGAAGGGGAATTCCATTTTGGGCCCGAAGGAGATCAATAATCGTTACCGAGGGCGAGAAGAATCGGGAACCGCGTCGAGCGGAGCGGGGTCAGTCGGTCAGGAGGGGGTCGATGGGCTTTGAAATGGTCGAGCGGGGTCCCGGAGTTGGGGTGGAGGCGGCGAGGCCGTCCAGCCGGCGGCGAGGTCTTGTCATAGAGGATCCCGACACAGACCTGATTCGCCGCTGGAAAGAGGGCGAGGACGGTGCATTTGAACAACTTGTGCGGCGTCATGAGCAACGTGTTTTTGGCCTTTTGATGCGGATGATGGGAAGCCGAGAGGAGGCGGAAGATGTTGCCCAGGACACCTTCCTGAGTCTCCATAGGCACGGGCGCCGTTTTCGGGGGGATTCGCGATTTTCCACTTTCGTGTACCGAGTCGCCGCCAACGCGGCGCTTAACCGCCGGAGGACGCTCGGCCGGAGCCGGGCCCGAATAGAAAAACTCGCCGTACGTCAGGCGGCTGGCGACGACCTTCCCTACTCCCCCCGGGACCCCGAGGACGCGACCGCCGGAATCGAGTTGACGAGTCACGTCCGGGCAGCTCTACAGAAACTGTCTCCGGCGCTGCGCATGCCGGTGGTTCTTTATGATATCGAGGGATTGGCCTACGCGGAGATCGCCGAGGTCCTGAGTATCGCTGAAGGAACTGTCAAGTCGCGCATCCATCGGGCCAGGCAGGCCCTGCGTGTAGAATTAAAAAGCCTTCTGGGCAAATCCGATGAGGAATCCTCGCTGTGAACCACTCTGATGTACAGGACCATATGGCCGACTATCTAGAGGGTCACCTTCCTCTGGAAAAGCGGGCTCTCTTCGATGCTCACCTAGACGACTGTTCCAACTGTTTTGGCGAGATCCGTGAGGTTCAACGAACGATTACCTTATTGCGTTCGCTTCCTGAGCCCGAAGTACCCCACGAATTTGCGGAGTCGGTGATGGGCCTCGTTCGTGAGCGAGAGGATCGCGCGTCTTGGACCGATAGCCTTCGCGAAGCCCTCAAGCTTCTCGCGAATCCTCGGGTACTCGTCCCCGCGTCGGTTGCGATGATTGCCCTTGGTATTATCGGGGGGACACGTCAGGTTCAGGATGCTTTGCCCATTCCCGGGTCCAGCCCTCAATTTGCGGGTCAGATCCAGCCCACCGAGGACTCTCGACTCGCGGGTATCCCGGCTCCTGGAATCTGGTTTGAGCGAGCACCGGTGAATCGAACTCGACGGAATCCGACTCTTCAGATCAGATTTCACTCTGACCCCGTTTTGGCGAATCTACTCGGACCGATTCGTGTTCCCGCCTATCCGGTGGCTGAGTTGGCCCCTGTTTTCTCCCGTCAATTCTTGAGGAATGACGGGCAATTGGGCGCTCGATGGGTGGCAGATGGTTTTATCCAGGGAGTGTCCCCTGGGCAGACTGGGGTTCTCAGGGTCGCGGCTCCAACTCAAGGCGGTACTCAGGGGATGAATGCCGGTCACGTGGGTGTCGGGAACTCGACGCAGACACTGCCGCTGGAGAGCCAGCCGACTCCCGATGAGTGGCTGGCTCGTTTACGCAGAAGTCCCGGAGATTTTGCATCTTTGCTCAGTAACTCGAGTTTGGCCGAGCAGGAACTCTGGATTGCAAATTTGACCCGACATGCGATGGAGCGGGGCGAGTTGAATGAGGTCATCGCAGCTCTGCGTGAAAGTTCAAGCAAGAAGGCGAATCTGCTTGCCGAGGATTTCGCGGCTGGTGCTCGCGGCCCAATCGCAGATGGTTCTCGGTTAGATGATCCTCGGTCGGATAATTCTCGCATCCCCGCTCACGATTGAGTCTTATATTCCCCCTCTAATTTTCTGAACAGTTGAACACGGGTTTGCTGGATGAAATGAGAGGATTAGCTGCGATGGGGGGCATTTCCGAGTGACTCTTCGTCGATGGCGCGAAGCTGCGGTGTACTTCCTTGCGGCGCTCTCGATCGCATCGATTTCATGGTCGGATGGGGGGGCAGAGTCGGCCGGTGAACTCCTGGACATGAGTCCAGAGAGCCCAGCACCTTGGGGTTTGCGCTACCTCTCGGCCCCCCTGGTTTCCGTCGTTCGCGGCAGCGATTACATGTATGCGGCTCGCGAAATTGTTATTCATACGACCCCGGCCGGCGGATATCTTGACTTGTTCTACGTGCGTTCTGGTTTCCAGAAGCGCTTTGAACAAGCGGAATCGCCCTTGACGGTTTTGTTGCCCTCCCGGCTGGAAACCGGCTCTCGGGACTCGTTGACGATTCGGGCCTTCGCGGAGGGTTATCGGCAAAAGTCAATTACGTTTAGTCTGAACCAGAAAATTGGGGACCTAGACCTGAACCTTGTTCCGTTACCCAATCGGCTTGATCATGTATCGAGCCGATATTTCGCCGGTCGTACGACCATTTCGTTCTTGACCGCTGAGGCGCTGACATTCAGGTTGCAGGAGGCCAGCGACGGCTACGGCATAATTTTAACAGAGACGGCAATTTCCGAAGATGCCCGAATCAGCGTCAGCGAAATCGAAAGTCCGCTGATTGAGAACAGCTATTCCCAGCAGTTGGGTGAGGACCTGATGGTGAAGTTGGTTTTGGGTGAGAATTCTCCGAATTTGGAAGTGCGGTCGAAACAATCCTACGACGCGCCTCGCGATTTCCATGTATTTTCCGTGAGTTTGGTTCCTTCGAAATCCGATTCGGAGCGGGTTGAGGCTGCGATGAATGGACTGGCTCGACTGACCGAAGCCGATGTGAGCGGTTGTGCCCTGACTTTCGACTCTGTACTACGCGACGAACTCGATCCGGGATCCCTGGCACGAGCGCTTCGGCCTAACGGAAGCTTTACAGATCCTTACCTGCGCGCCGCGATGCGGCGATTGGGAGACCTTTCGGTGGATAACTCAATTGAGTTTGTCGATGGAACGCAGTTGCGTCCCGAGTCCCCCATAGAACTTGAGATGGCGATGAGTAACTCCGCGGGTGCTAGGGGGTTTTTGGTGCTGCTGAGATCTTTTGTTACCGGTTTAGAGGTAGGGCAGAGGGAACGGGTGGAATCGCTCCGCAGCTTGTTGGCACCAGAGTCGCGGTTGGAGGGATTCACGAAGTTTTTGAGCCGTGCCCAGGCGCAGGAAGAAGAGTGTCGTGCTTCAGGCTGATCCAATCACTCTCTGCGGAATGCCTGGCTTGGAAGGGACCGCTATAGTCGTTCGGTTCCCGGTCCCGGGAGATTTCGATTGCTTCGATCAAAGCCGACTGCGCGGACGTATTCCGAGAAAAATTCTACAACCCATGATGGGACCGCTTCCAGCGCCGTTTCCGATCAGCCGAGGGAGAGGCTTCTTCGGCTGGGCATTGAACCTCTGGCAGATACCGAACTCCTCGCTCTGATTTTCCGAACGGGCAGGCGCGAAGAGTCTGCTCTGAAGTTGTCTGAGCGCCTCCTCGCGAGTTGTGGCGGTCTCGATGCTGTTGCGATGTCTTCTCTTGTTGAACTGCAAAGAATTCCCGGCATTGGCCCCGCCAAAGCGGCTTCGCTTTTGGGGTCGGTTGAAATTGGACGTAGACTGGCAACGCGGTCTCTTGCGCGAGGAGACAGGATTAGCGGGCCGCAGGATGTGTATCGTCATTTCAATCAACGCATGAGGAGCCGGCGTCAGGAACACTTCGTGGTGATTCTGCTCGACGGGCGCAATCGGGTGATGGGTGAGTCTCAGATTTCGCAGGGGACGCTGACGGCGAGTCTGGTCCACCCGAGAGAGGTCTTCCGTTCGGCGATTAGGTCGGCTGCCGCGGCGCTAGTTCTTGTCCACAATCATCCCAGCGGGGATCCGGAACCCAGTGCGGAGGATTTGAGCGTAACCCACAGGCTGGTCGAGGCCGGCGAAATCGTCGGGATTCGCATTGTGGACCATGTGGTGGTGGCGGACCGCGGTTTTTACAGCTTTCAGGAACACGGCCAACTGAGTCGCTGACGCTCGAAATTGGCGCCATGAATCAAAGGGTTCTCCATCGACTTGCCTGTTAGGGGTGGGAATTTGGCAATTGGCCGCCGGTTTGAGGGCAACGAGGCTAATGGCGACAGCCAGTTTGGTCGATAGATCTCGTGCGACCCAATGTGGTCGGGGGAGACTAGGCATGGCCAAATTGAGCCTGCGGGACCACGTGTTGCCCGAAGAGTTTGTGGAGGCGGAACGTCGAGGTGCCCAAAGGGCGGAGTTGATGGTTCAGATCGACTACTCAACCGTAGATGAAATTTTCTCGGAGTTTACCCGGGACATCAACGAGGGTGGATTGTTCATCGAAACCGACAAGCCCAGTCCGGTGGGGACTGAGGTCGCGCTTTATTTCAATTTGCCCGGGAGCGGCGGCGGAATCGAAACTACGGGTCGAGTCGTGAGGACGACGGATGGCATGTCAGGAATTCCATCGGGTATGGGCGTGGAGTTCGACGAGCTCACTGGGAGTAATCGAGCGAAGATTGATACGCTCGTCAGGGAACTGCGCACGCTGGGTCGTCGACACTGATCCAAACCAAGCCCCGGGATTTTTCTGCGTCTTTTGGTTTTTTTGAGCGGCGAGCGGGCAACTCGTACTCCGGGTTTGTGGGCAGAAAACATGATTTGGCACTTGAATGGACCGCTCCGCTGCCGGAGGGAAAACTCCAGCCAGCGGAGATTGTGCCGTGGGAAGACGCGCTAGGAAGTCAGACTAACGAGAAGTCCCACTAGTGGATGCCCATGGCAAGACTAGAAGGGGACGTCGTCTCCGGCAGCCGGTGGGCCGCTTGAGCCCATCGTATTCTGCGGCGGGCCCTGGTTCTGGTCGGAGTCGCTTGTACCCTGTCCTTTGGGGCCGCCTAGGAACTGCACGGTTTGGGCATTTACCTCGGTGGTGCTGCGCTTCTGGCCTTCTTTGTCTTCCCAATCACGAGTTTGCAGTCGTCCTTCGACGTAGACGGTTCTGCCCTTGGCGAGGTACTGGCTACAGTGCTCGGCGGTCCGACCCCAGACCACGATCCGGTGCCACTCAGTCTTTTCGACTTTTTCACCGCTGCTTTTGTCCGTCCAGTTCTCGCTTGTCGCGAGGCTGAAATTAGCTACCGGCTGACCGTTCTGGGTATAGCGGAGTTCGGGGTCGCGCCCGAGGTTGCCGATGAGAATGACCTTGTTGATGCCTGCCATTTGGGGGGATCTCCTTTGGGGCTTTGAGATTGAGGGACTCGGGGGAAGCATCCCCGCGCGACGCGGAGAGTCAAGGGTAACGCTCGGTACTCGTGGATTGCTTAAGGGCAGCGTGGCGGGGGTCTGGGGGGGGCGGTATTCTAAGGGCTCTTTCCCTTTTCCGGGGGGTAGGGAAGTGAACTTGGCGGCACACCGCTGCGAAAATGACGATTGGGGTTTGGGGCTCCGTGGCTAAAGCTGCCGTGAAGGGCCGTAAAGCCCGTCGAGGCTCTGCGGCTGAAGAGCCGACAGCGGCTTCTAGGCGGGCTACCGAGGCGGCGGGGGTCTTTTTGATGGGCTCGGCCGCTCTGGCTGGCCTTGCCCTGGCGACCTACGTGCCTGGGGACTCCCCCTCTCTTTTGCCCCTGGGGCGGGAAGTGGGCAACCAAGCCGGCCCGATTGGCGCCAGCCTCGCCTATGGCCTGTTCTGGTTGATGGGGCTCGGGGCCACGGTCTTCGTCGCGGCGGCGGCTTTCCTCGGAGGTAGCTTGATCCTGGGGTATGGCGTTCCGCCCATCCAATCGCGCTTTTGGGTGGGGAGTGGCCTCCTGGTCGTTTCGGTGGGGTGTCTCCCGCCCCTCTTGGTCGACTTGATTCCGTATCAATTTGCAGGTCCCCCGGGAGGCCTCCTCGGAAGTCATTTAGTGGGTTACGAAAAGCTCCTTCTCAGCCGTTGGGGTGCCTTGTTGGTCAACGGCTTGATTCTTTTGGTGGGCTTGCTCAGCGTGACCGGGATTTCCACTGGGTCGGCGCTCGCGGCGGTGGGAAGCGGAGCGAAGAAGCTCGGTGGTTTGTTGGCC
>CAWVXN010000089.1:0-9443 GCA_963933695.1 uncultured Myxococcales bacterium
TGGAGCGATGGCCACGACACGGGCATCTATTCCTTCGAGCGCCTGCGCGCTCTCGCGGATCGAGATCCCTCCGGGTTGGGTTAGACTCCGGCTCTATGACTACTACAGATCGAGATGCCATCGCGATACTCGGTGGAACCGGGGACCAGGGGTTGGGACTTGCCCTCCGCTTTGCCAAGGCGGGGCGACGGGTCGTAATCGGCTCGCGCAAAGCCGACCGGGCTGTGGCCGCAGCCGAAGAGGTCCGCCAGGCCATTCCGGGCGCCGAGGTGAGTGGGCACGAAAATAGCGAGGCCGCGGTCCAGGCCCCCATCGTTATTCTTTCGGTTCCGTTCGAGCACACCGCGGGCACCGTAAAAGCCATCAAGGAGGTCTTGGCCGAAGATCAAATCCTCGTATCGATGGCGGTGCCCCTAGCGACTGCCGTGGGGGACGGCGCGGTGCGAACCGTAGGAATTTGGCAGGGGTCGGCGGCAGAACTGGTTCAGTCGTTGGTGCCCGCTGGGGTCCATGTGATTTCGGCTTTTCAGAACGTCTCGGCTCACCGATTGCGGGATTTGGGCGAACCGGTGGAGTGCGATGTCGTGGTCTCGGGTAAAAAGGCCCCGCGCGCGCGGATCATGGAGCTGTGCCAGTTGATTCCGGGGCTTCGGGGGGTCAACGGCGGGCCGCTCGGGAACGCCCGGATTGTGGAAGAAATGACCGCGCTGCTGATCGGGATGAACATGAGGTATAAGCTGCCCGATGGCCTGGGGATTCGATTTACGGGCTTACCCGAGTAAGCGGTTAGGCCTCTTCGAAATTCCCCGAGGGATTCCTGCTGACACAAGAGATTGTGGTTCAATGCACCAATAACCCCAATATTCTGTGGATTTGTGCTTGACGCCCGGCAGCAGGGCAAGCATTCTCAGTCCACGGGGATGTGATGTTCCCCCTGTAGCCTGGGGGGGTCGCAACTTGGCGGTTGCGAGGGGGAGCGCGAACTTGAAGTGTGGATTTTGTCCCACTTGAGTTCGGGGGCGCCGGGAGTACCGGTGCCCCCCTCATCTGCGTTTTTTTGAGCACTGGTGCGCTGGACCGGGAGCGCCGGATCGAAAGCGCCGGAGTGTTGGATCGAAAGCACTGGACCGAGAGCACTGGATCGAAAGCGCCGGACCGAAGTGTCGGAGCGCTGGAGCGCTGGACCGAGAGGTACAGATTTGAGATGCAAGGATTAAAGGGTACGGATTGAGGGCTAAGAATTGAGAGCCAAGAATTGAGGGCCACGGATTGAAAGGCAAGTTGCCGAACCGCATAGCCCACCGGGCTTCTTTCCCGGACTCATCACCCCGACTCGCTGGCGTTGCGCGGGCCCGGTGAGCACCCCGGGGCCGAGACGGTGGGAGCAGGACTAACGCGGAGGGGCGGGACCCATGAATTCCTCTCAGGTCCGAGTCCCGCCTAGCCTTGCAGAATTTGGCTGGGCCGGAAACGGCGAAAGCACTCGGGGTCCTCACGGACCTCTCGCTTCGCCGAGTTCCCGACCGCCCGGTGAGCGTTCTCCATGGTCTCCCACTTCTTCCCATGTGGGGTGTCGGCCTGAACTCTTCGACTGGCCGAGAAGCCTCGGGAATTTAAGATTCGGCCCCCCAGCCTCAGTGCCTCAGATGATCGCCACGAAGCCGACTGGCTTCGCCCGGGGAGCGAGGAGTCGCCAGGCGCGGTTTCATCCGAGCGCGCGCGCCCCGCGGAGCACGGGTTGGGTGCTTGCCCCAAGTACTTGTCCCACGCACTTACCCCAATACTTCGCCGCCGAATGCTTTGGCCACCGAGTACTTTGCCGCGCTGGGCCACGCGCGACGAACGGCGCGAGTGGGCAAGGTGCAATATGGGGCTTGAAGGACCCCCGGAACCAAACGATGTATTGCAAAGACCGGCGGGGCAAGCCGCTGGGCCAGGAAGGGTTGATCGAGAGAAAGGTCTTGGTCCAGTCGCCGCGCGGGCGAAGTGTAAATCGAGTTCGAAGTGATGAAGGAGTAGCGTGGCCGGTGCAAGGGCAGATAAGATTGGGCCCCGGTCCGGAGATGAGTCAGGCGGAGACAGCGGGTTGCGGGTGTATTTTTGCAGGGCGTGTGACTCGTTGGAACTCTTCGTTTCCAAAGGAAAATCCCGAATGTCGACACGAAGAAAACGATCGCAATCGATGATGCAATGACGGAGAAGAGAACGGGAGAGACCGGCAATGCGGTCGAACGATCGAAGGATCGAACCGCGGAGTGGGACAAAAAGAAAAGGAACAGTTAGAAAAAGCAGTTAAGAAGAAAACGGAAAGTTGGCGAAGCAGGAAAAACAGAGAAAAAAACCAGCGAGCCAATAATCAGAGACGAGCAAAACAAGAAAAAGACAGCTCGACAGACCAAAAGAGCGACAGACCAAAAGAGCGACAGACCAAAAGCTCGACAGACCAAAAGTTCAAGAGATCCAACAGAATGAAAGATCAAAAAACCAAAAGATTAAAAGATTAAAAGACCAAAAGATTAAAAGACCAACAGATCAGGCAACAGAACGACAGAACGGGACGGTTCGGGAACTGGGACCTGGATCGCCATCAGACAAACCACAAAAGGGAGTTCGAGAAAGAGCGCGTAAAGTGCGGTTGGGACTGATAGGAGATCTCCCTGCGTACCGAGAGCCAAGAATCCGGTGGTGACCCACTAAGATGACGTCACAGCCGCTCCTATCTTGAAGATACAAGGGTAGGGGTCGGACAGGATCGGATTCAAAAAAGAAGGTTCCGGACATCGCGGGAAGACCTGATTCGAAGCGCGGGCTAGCGGAGGGAGTATAAACCCATCAGCTAGTCGGCCAAGATGCGAATTTGGACCTAAGCCCTGGTCGACGCAGTGCGCAGCTCAGAATCGAACGGGAGTCGAAGCGTGAACAAAGAGAACAGTACTCAGAACAGCACACAGAGCAGCACTCAGAGCGGCGCAAAGATCACTCAGCAGGTTCGGTCGGTAAAGCCCGCAGATAAACTCGCGGAAGGCGGCAAGTGGGTGAGGGCCGCAGGGCGGAAAAAAGGACTGAAAATTCCCCGCCGGTTCACTGTGGCCGGGGCTGATCCTTTCGACTGTGTCGAATGGGAACTCCGAACGGCAAATATTAGCAACGAAAAAGGTGAGACGGTTTTCGAGCAGGTCGACGTTGAAATTCCCGCCTCGTGGTCGCAGTTGGCGACCAACGTTGTGGTCTCCAAGTATTTTCGGGGCCACGTGGGGCAGCCCGGACGGGAACGAAGTATCAAGGAGCTGATCGGCCGAGTCGTTGGGCGGATTACTGAGTGGGGCGTCAAGGGAGGCTACTTCGCGGCCCCCGAGGACGTCGAGGCGTTCTCCGATGAACTCACCTACCTGCTCGTCAATCAGAAGATGGCATTCAACAGCCCTGTCTGGTTCAACCTTGGGGTCGAGAACACACCCCAACAAGCGAGCGCGTGTTTCATCAACTCGGTGGACGACACCATGGAATCGATCATGGGGTTGGCCAAAACCGAGGCGATGCTCTTTAAGGGAGGATCGGGGGCTGGTACCAATATCTCGACGATTCGATCTTCACGCGAACAGCTGGCGGGGGGTGGAATGGCCTCGGGCCCTGTTTCGTTCATGCGGGGCTTCGATGCTTTTGCCGGGGTGATCAAGTCGGGTGGTAAGACCCGTCGCGCCGCCAAAATGGTGATCTTGGATGCCGAACACCCGGACATTAGGGAGTTCGTTAGCTGCAAGGCGAACGAGGAGAAGAAGGCCTGGTCGCTGATTGATGCAGGCTATGACGGCGGTTTCAATGTGCCCGGCGGAGCTTATGACTCCATCTATTTCCAGAACGCCAATCACTCGGTGCGTGTCAAGGATGAGTTCATGCGTTCCGCCGAGGAGGACGGGTCCTGGGATACTCGGTCGGTGACCAAGGGAGCCACGCTTGAGACGTTCAAGGCCAAGGAACTTCTGAATGAAATGGCCGAGGCCGCCCATCTCTGCGGCGATCCGGGGATTCAGTACGACAGCACGATCAATCGCTGGAATCCGGTGAAGGCCTCGGGTCGCATCAATTCGAGTAACCCCTGTTCCGAGTACATGTTCTTGGACGATACGGCCTGCAATTTGGCGAGCCTGAACTTGATGACATTTGTCGATGCCGCGGATCAGTCTTTCCAGGTGGACGACTTCCGTTCTTCGGTGTCGTTGACGATTCTTGCCCAGGAGATACTGGTCGATTTCGCGAGCTACCCCACCAAGGCGATTGAGAAAAACAGTCACCTTTTCAGGCCACTGGGTCTCGGCTACGCGAATCTCGGGGCTCTTTTGATGGCCGAGGGAAAGCCCTACGACAGCGACGAGGGCCGGAATGTCGCGGCTTCGATCACGTCGTTGATGTGCGGCGAGGCCTACTTGATGAGCGCGAAAATTGCACATGCCATGGGTCCGTTTCAGAAATTTCGAATGAATCGGAAGCCATTCCTGGAAGTGATCGGTATGCACAGGGACGCTTCGCACCAAATGGATGACGACGGTGTCGGCTCGGAGTTGTTCAGTACTTCGCGTGAAGTTTGGGATGCGGCAATGAAAGAAGGCCGCGAACACGGGTTCAAGAACGCCCAGGTCACGGTGCTGGCTCCGACCGGGACCATCGCCTTTATGATGGATTGCGACACCACGGGGGTGGAGCCCGATATTGCTCTCATCAAGTACAAGAAACTCGTAGGTGGTGGGTTTCTCAAAATTGCGAATCAGACGGTGGGCATGGCGCTTCGCAAGCTCGGTTACGGTGAAAACGAAGTTCAGGAGATCCTGGCCTATCTCGATGAGAGAGAGACCATCGAAGGCGCACCGGGACTGCGGGAGGAGCATGTCGAAGTTTTTGATTGCGCCTTCCGGCCTCAGAATGGCCAGCGGTCGATTCAATGGATGGGCCACCTGCGAATGATGGGTGCGGTTCAGCCTTTCCTTTCCGGGGCAATCAGCAAGACTGTCAATCTCCCGGAAAATGCGAGTGTCGAAGATGTGATGAAGGCCTACGTGGAGGGCTGGAAACTCGGCCTGAAGGCTCTGGCTATCTATCGCGATGGCAGCAAGCGAACCCAGCCCCTGAACTCGGGCAAGGACATGGGTGCCACCGTGACGCGACTGGATGAATATCGCCCCCGTCGGCGAAAGCTTTCGGATGAGCGCCAGGCGTTTACTCACAAGTTTTCCATCGCGGGCCATGAGGGCTACCTGACGGTTGGCCTGTACGACGAGGGAGAGCCCGGTGAGATCTTCCTTAGGATGGCCAAGGAGGGAAGCACCATATCGGGCCTGATGGACACCATTGCAACAATGACATCCATCGCGTTGCAATACGGGGTGCCATTGAAGGCGTTGGTCGACAAATTCAGCCATACGCGGTTCGAGCCGTCCGGCTTTACGAACAATCCCGAGATACCGATCGCGAAGTCAGTGACCGATTATGTGTTCCGCTATATCGGGAATCGTTATATTGAGGGGGAAGCAGAGGGGGGAAATCGAGGCAACGCGGAAGAGGGGGCCGGCACTTCGTCCCCCCTGCAGGCCGCCGGGGCGGTTGCAGGCGGCTCCGGAGGGAGTGTTGATCCGGCCTCGGCTCGGTCGAGTTTCATCAATCAGGCTGACGCACCGTCCTGCATGGATTGCGGTTCAATTATGATTCGCAACGGTGCTTGTTATAAGTGCCCCAATTGTGGGAGTACAAGCGGCTGCAGTTGAGCGGCCGGACTCCTGTTTGTCTCGGGTGAGGCGGAAGCGAGTCAATGTCAGCAATCGTTATCGATCGAAGGTCGGTGCCGACGACTGGGACATGCGGGAATATAGGGGGTTGGGGGCTCTCTGATTCTCGCGCTGAACTCCCACGAGGTTTCATGGAAATCTTTGCCTTATTCTGCTCGGTATGGGAATTTCGCTTGAAACTTTTTGCGGTAGTTTTCGGTTCTGAGACCTCCACTCCTACAGAGCCGACATGGGTTCGATGGGTCGACCTGCCCGAATGAAGAACCAGCAGAACCTCAAGGCATTCGCAGCTAATATGACCACGGCCGTGCAGCGGGCGGCAACGATTGCTCACGCGCTGGAGGGTCGGGTGACCAATACGCCCAAAGCTTCCGAGCTGACGGCCGTCAAGCAAGCCTTGACTGAAGCGGACACCCGGGTCCAAGAAATAATTCTTGAGGCGCTGCTTGAGCACTACCCCGGGGTCAGCTTGGAGGCTGAGGAAGACACCCAGGGGGTTAAGGGCTTCCCCGCGGAAGGGGACTCGGTCGTTATCATCGATCCGATTGACGGCACGCTCCAGTCCTACCTTGAAGGGCGGGGTCCGTATGCGACGATCGTAGGTTTGGCGATAGAGCGTCGAGTCCAGTCAGCGCTTGTTGCCTTGCCGCGCGAAGGGCTTCTCTTTCGAGGGACGGCGGGCGGGGGGGCGGAGGTAATCGCTGGGGCAGGAGAGCCGCAGCCAGCAGTGGCCTCAGCGGATGGAAACGGAATCATAGTTTCGCACAACGCGCCCGCTCACGTCCGAGCCGCTCTTGAAGCTGAAGGTTTCGAAGTTATGCCGGGATGCGGAGGAGCTGTCTCGGTCGCCCCGCTTCTCCCGGGGGTGCGTGCTGGCATGAGGTTTGTTTCTCAGGAGAGTGAATTTGGTTTGTCGATTCGCGGCCGTGTCGGCCTGACCATCGCCCGGGAAGCCGGCGCATCGGTTCAGGGGGACCGGGGTGAGAGTTTCCCCGACGATCTGGATACCCCGCATTGGACCCTCTCCCTTGCCGCAAATCACCAAGACCAGGTGCTTCTTCGGGAAATAATGGGGAGGGAGGGATGATACTCGCTAGCCCTGTATTCAGTTTGGGCAGCGAAGTGCCTCTCCTTGTTTCTGAAAAGCACCAAATTGAATCGTTTTGGTGGGTCGCTTCCTGGACCTCTTCCGCGGGGTCTCGCCGGGATGCTTGATCGGCGAGTGGGAGTCGTTGGAGTCGTTCGGGAATTTCTTGTGGTTCACCAGGCCATGAGCCAATTGATCAGCTGTTATCGCGACGAAACCCTGTCCTTCGAGCTTGTCGAGAATCTTGTAGGTGACGAAAACTCGAGCCCGCTGTACCGCCTTAAAGAGAAGTGCCACTCGATCTTCCGGTTGGAGCTTGCCGGCCAGACAACGGAAGTGCGTACCGAGGCGCTATTTGACCTAGCTGTGGGTTCTCTTTTTCACGAGTCGATGATCTTGCGGGAAAATCTGTATCAGCAGGAAAAATATGGCCCCCGCGTCGACGCACTGAAGTCAGATGCGAATCCGTCGGCTCGAGAGCTATCGCTCGAGTTTGACAAAATCCTGAACTCGTCTGCTTCAAGGCTCCGGGAGGCGGTGGACGAAGTGGACGTATTACTGGCACTCACGAGCGACCAGTTGGTACGCCTGCTGGTTGAGGAATGCGACAATGAACTACTCGCTCGCTGTCTTTACGAAGAGAAGGCGGCCGTTGCGGCTGTGTTTCCCGGGGGCCTAAAGGCCATGCTTGCCGAGGTTTATGGCAGTGCGACGGAGGGTCTCATGAGAGCGGCCAACTCATACATTGAGAGTGCCTACTACGATCAAGCGCTTGAGGTATTGAGCCAGGCTACGGATGGGCAGGGGCAATCGGATTCCTGGGCTTTCGCCAGCGCCATGCAGGCTTTCCTAGGGCGCGACTACCCGCGGTGCGTGGAGCATCTTTCGATTTGGCTTGGCAAGGATCGGCGGCGCGAAAATTTGAGTCGCCTGAAGTTGGTCATCGCTGGGGCTAGGTACGTCGAGAAGGAGCACGAAGGACAATTTGCACCCGAAGTGAGAGCGCAACTCTCGGCACTGGAGGCGCAAATGAAGATCGGGACCGAAGTTCAGCGAAGTTGATTCGCGAGGGGCCCAGGGCGCAATTTTCTTGGATAATTCTCCGGGTTCAGTGCCCAGGAATTGCCTAGCCGCTTTTCTTGGCCCTATACAGCAGCAGCCGGCAGGGATGGGCCCTTGGCTCTAAAGTACAGCCAGAGGCCGACTCCAACGGCGATGAGGCCGACACCGATCACTTGGGGTTCGGTGAGTCCCAGGAGCACTTGCTCGTTGACCCGCCAGTGTTCGATGACGATTCGCCCCGCCCCGTTCAGGGCAAGGTATTCCCCCAGCAAAAATGGACTCTTGTCTCGCCGCCACCAAAGAAACCCGGCCACAGGGATCAGCCAAGCCACCTCATAGAGCTGAGTCGGGTGAACAGTCTCAAAGGTAGGCGGAGCACCTTGGGGAAAGCTCATCGCCCAGGGCACGTCGGTGACTTTTCCGTAGTCATCGCCAACTAGGAAGCAGCCTATTCGCCCGAGGGCCTGCCCTGCGGCCAGGGCAGGGGCGACCGCGTTCGCGAAACTCAAAGTGGAGACCTTGTGAACTCGACAGCCCAGGACGCCAGCTAGGGCGCCGCCCATCAGGCCTCCGTACCAGGTGATGCCCGCACGGGCGAACAATAGGTCAAAAAATGGATAGCCCTCTCGGAGGGATACATCGGTGGCGTAGTAGAGCTTGGATCCGATAACGCCACCGAGCATGATCCATACCAGAATATTAGTGACGGGCTCCGGGTCCAGCCCTAACTGTTGCATCCGGATGCAAGTGATCCAATACCCGAACAGGAACCCGAGGGACATCATTACCCCGAAGGTGCTGACCGTATAGTTGATCCCTGGAATTGTGAAGAGTTCAGGATACATCGATTATCTCGAGGGTTTTCCCAGGAATAGAAAGGCCAGGAGAACCCTTGTCAGTAGGAGGATTAAAGTCGGAACCCTAAAGTATGACTCAAGGACGGGCAAGGCTAGGAAGGACGGGGCTGGGGGAATAGTTCAACGGCTTGGCAGCATTACCCGGATGCAGCATCCGTGCTCGAGGTCTGACTCGGCCCAGGTTCGTCCACCATGGGCCTCGGCTACGTTTTTAACGATGGTCAGCCCAAGACCCCGTGGTCCTTTGTTGTCGGCTGCGGAAAATCGTGAGTAGAAAGGCTCAAACACTTTCTTGGAACTTCCAACGGCTAGGCCTTGGCCATAGTCACGGACCGAAATGGTCTGGTGGCTGGGCTCATTGTCGATGGTGACTTCGATTCGGCGATTTGAACAGTCTCCCATGTGCTCCAGAGAATTGATTACCAGGTTCGAAAATATCTGGTGCAGGTAGCTGCGCGAGGAGAAGACGGGCGAACTGGTATCTGGGATTTGGAGTTCGACGTCCTGTTCCGAGAGCCTGTAAGTGAGTTCCTTCTTGAGGTCCTGGAGGATTGAGTCGCAGTCGATCAGTGTTCTGTGACCTGACTCGAAGTCGATTCGCGCCAAGTCGAATAGATTTTCGATGAGTGATTCCATCCTTCGAGCGTTCTGTTCGATTCG
>CAWVXN010000090.1:0-9407 GCA_963933695.1 uncultured Myxococcales bacterium
CCATCGGAGTCGTCAGAACCATCGGAATCGTTGAAAGTGAAATCATCATCGGAGTCCGTACCAATCTCGATTTCGAATTCATCGCCAAACTCAACGCTATCCTCAGAGCTCGTTGCAGCTGGGGAAATCTCCTTCAGACGAAGAACGAACCCCGCAGCCGCATCGTGATCGCCAGCCTCACGCGCAAGCGCCTCGGCCTTTTGCCAACACTCGGATGCGGCAGCTTCGTCGCCTCGCCCAGCCTGGGCCTCGCCGAGCTTCTCGAGCGCGTAAAAATTCGTGGGAGACTCGATCAAAAATCCTTCGAGATACGCAACCGCTTCGTCGTATTGCCCGTACCCGAGGTGAACATCCGCCTGCTCAAGAGAATGCTCTGACGGGGCGGCATCCCCCCCTTCATCGGCGGAACCCGGTTGGACCGGCGACTCCGGGTCCACCACCAGAGGGTCCACATCGGCCTCACCCCCCAAGTCACCCCAATCAAGATCGGCTCCCATTGGAGCCCTTTGCATGACTTCTCGCGCACGTTCTTCGTCACCTCGCTCCCGATAGAGCGAGGCCAACCCCTGGGTCATTTCTGAGAGCCGAGCCTCATCGCCCATCTGTTCGTAGACTTCACACAGCAGTTCATAGTGCTCAGCTTTGGCCTGCTCCTCTAGCGCTCGCAAGGCGTAGGGCTCAGCACGCCCCGCCTCTCCCAAGCCGCAAAGCTCTTTGGCCACCGCAGCCAAGGTTGCAACGTGTTTGGGAGACAGTCCCAGAACCCGCTCGTACATTTCTACCACGGATCTTACTTCCCCAAGTCGAGAGAACTCAACCGCCGCCTCCCTATACTCTTCGACGGCTTCAGGGTTATGGCCGGCTTTATCGAGGAGCTCAGCCACCTTCACGCGAGCCTTCACATTGCGCGGGTCGACGGCCGCCATTTTGCGAAGAAGGTCTAGAGACTCCCGCTGACGTCCCTCCTTCGCATAAACGTCCGCCACTTGCTGAAGCGAACTGACGGCTTCGGCCGCCAGACCGATCTGTTGGTACAACTCCGCCAGGGCGACGCGAACCGTGTGACGCATGGGGTCGAGATTGATTATCTGCTTAAGCACCGCAATGGCGCGCGCATCGTACCCCTCACCCCGATGCAGCGAGGCGACCTTTGTATAGTGGGTAATCGCCTCTTCCACCTCGCCCCAGCGACGGTAGGTATCACCGACCTCGAGCAGCAACTTCGCATCCTGGGGATCGGCGGCAAGCAGTTTCCCATATTCCTTGAAGGCTTTCGCTCTCGCGCCTTTTTGCACGTGCTTGCGTGCAGCGTCGAGCACTCTTCTTTTATTGATAGCCATCAGGAGGGTCCTCTGGGAACGACCGGGGACGCCCGTGGGGCCCAAGCCTTTGCTCCCAACAATTCGGAAGATTGATCCAACATCGTATCGGCAACGGAGTTTTGCGCTGAAGGCATTATATCGAGGGCGGAGCCAAGCATCGGCCCTTCGGGGATTACAACATTATGCAAGAAGAGTGAAGGAACGCACCGGCAGTCGCGGAGGCTTGCCCCCGCCTCAACCACGAATATGCGAGACCAGAGCCTCCAGACCCACCCCATATCCCCGGGCGCCGAGCCCCGCAATTACGCCCAACGCGATTCCAGAAATGAAGGACTGGTGCCGGAACGATTCCCGGGCGAAGACGTTCGACAGATGCACCTCAAGCACGGGCAGCCCAGTCGATGCAAGCGCATCGCGAAGGGAGACGCTGGTGTGGGTGAGCCCACCTGGATTGATAAGGACACCGTCCATCGAGCCGATACCCTGCTGAATTCGGTCGATCAGCTCTCCCTCATGATTGGACTGAAAACTCTCCAACTCGCAGCCGAGTTCCTTGGCCTGGCTGGCCAGGCCAGCATCGATCTCAGCCAGAGTGGCACGGCCATAGATCTCCGGCTCGCGAGTACCCAGCATATTGAGATTGGGCCCGTGAATCACAAGAATGCTCAGGCTCTCCGACACGCGACCTTCCTTTCCGTCCCTCAATCTGCGATCGATTGCTGAGGGGCCTCGATTTCTTCACGAATGTCCAGAATCTTCCGACGGATGAGATAGCGCGCCTTGCCCGGGTTGCCATTGGGCTCCAACACCACCACCAGGGTGAGGCCGTCTGCGACTCGGGTGAAAATCAACGAGAACCGCGCCATGGAAATCTGGGTTTCTCGTAGAGGACCACCGGAAACCGCGCCTGCAGCCTTTTCAGCTTCTCCCAGAACACGCTCAAATTCGACCGCCAGCGTGGACATATCGCCTTTGGGAAGTAGGGCCTCAGCCTCGGGCTGAGTCGTTTCGGCGATGGGGATCCCGTCTCCGTCCATCAGGGCAACCCCCAGTATCCCGCTGCCCGCGCTCATGAACTCTGCCAAGGTCGAATCGAGGCTCACGAGCGCCCCCGCTGAACGTTTTGAAGCCAGCGATCCAGTGTCTCGGCGACACCCCCATCCGAGCCGCATGCAAGCTGAACCGATGCGTCTACCCCCGGGTCGAGCAACAAGGAGCCTACCCCCACCACTTGGTCATCCGGCGCGACTGGCGGCGAATCGAGACCGTCTAGAATCGCCTCGGCGCGGCTTCGGTCTCCCTGACTCTCCAACAATCGCGCCATGGTCCGGGTCCGAAATGCCGAACCCTCGCCGACTGGCAGTTCAACCGGGGTCGCCCGGTTTGCCAAAGAACCTTTGGCTCGTGCCCCCGCACGGTGGGTTGTCCCGCGTCGGGATTCTGCAGGCTTCCCCGGAGACACGTCGGCAGAGGCTTCGCTGGAACTGGGCATGTTCTCGAAAATCTTGGCGAGTTCCCCCCTCGCCGCCTCCGGCTTTCCCAGGTCGAGCAAGATGAGCCCTAAAGCCACGCGCCCGGCGAGGCGGTCCGGAGTCGCACGAAGCCCGTTCTCGGCGACTTCAAGCGCCTCTTCCAGGTGGCCGGCACGACGCTCGGCCTCGGCCAAGGCCGGAAATTCAGCACAACCTGGATCGCCCCCAACCCGTGCTCGCAACCGAGCGGTCGCGGGCGTCAGGTCGCTGATAACTCCTGGTTTGCCCTTGGACACGGTGCTCCTCGCCTCGACTCAACCCTCAAATCGCGAGCCGCAAAGAGAACCCGGTGTCCTCCTGCGGTCCAGAAATTGCCAAATTGCGGAGACTGCCACCCGTTCTCAATTGTCGGCCAGAGCCGGATTCACCACAATTCGGGGCGTCACGAAGATCAGCAGTTCCTTCCGGCTATCCTTCACTTGCTTCGACACGAATGCTGCACCGAATATTGGGATCTTGTGGAGATAGGGAACTCGGTGTTCGGTCGTCGCCCGCTGAATGGTGTAGATGCCACCAATCACCAGGGTCTGTCCGTTCTTTACCAGAGTTTCGGTCTTGGCCTGATTCTTCGCAATCGCGGGGGAACCCGTGGAAGTAGGGACGGACGTGTCGGGAGCATTCCGGGTGACTTCGAGTGCCATGATGATGCTCTCATCGGGCGTAATGTGCGGCGTCACCTTCAGGCTCAAAACTGCGTCCACGAACTCGAGCTTGGCATCCCCGCCTTCAAAAGTCTGAAACGGAATCGCCACACCCTGCTCGATCACAGCCTCCCGGTTGTCCAGAGTCACTATTCGAGGACTGGAAATCACCTTTCCCTCCCCAGCTTTCTCCATCGCTTCGACCTGAACATCGATCCGGACGTTATCGTCCAACACAAGGAAACCCATGCTTGCGGCGCCGAAGGCATCGGCTATTTGGCGACCTACAGCAACGCTGTTCTGACCATCCCAGGTCACGCCTCCGGTACTGAAAGGCTGGTTGTCGCTGTTTGTTCCCACAGACCACTTGGTGCCCAGGTCGCGTCCAAAGTCCAGAGCCGCCTCGACGATCTTCGCTTCGATCATCACCTGGGGCGTTTGCGTATCCAGGGCTTCTATAAGGGCAGTCGCTTCGTTGATCACGCTGGGAATGTCCTTAATGATGACTGTATTCGTTCTCTCGTCGGAGTTGACCGTTCCTCTGGGCGAGAGCAGGCGCCGAACAAGCTCGCTTACATCGGCCACCGCGGCGTAGTTGACGGGCTGCAGCTTCACTTCCAGGTCTTCCAGCTGTTCCTTGTTTCGCCTCTCCTGGAGCCGCTCGGCTTCTTCGGCTTGAAGTACCTCGGCAGGTGCGATCCGCAAGACATTCCCCACCCTGACAAAACCAAGGCCACGGGTCACGAGCACAATATCGAGTGCCTGGTCCCATGGCACCTGAACCAATCGCAGAGTGATTGCCCCTGTTACCTCATCGCCGGCAATAATATTCAATTCGCTGACTTCAGCGATCAAGCGCAGCACGTCCATAATTGGGACGTCCTTGAAATCCAGAGAAATAGGGCTCCCCGTAAACCCCTCGCCATGAGCACTTCGGCCCGAGGCCATACTCATGGGTTCCTCGGCCAAGTCGCCGTCGCCGAAGGTTTCCCCTCCTGTTGCACTGATCAGTTCAGGCGCAACCGCAATAACTTCCTCCGGCTGATTAGCAGATACGCCCTCGGAAGCAGCTGCATCCGCAAGCGTTTCCGGTGCGTCACCCTCGGAGGCTGCCGTCTCATTCGCGGCTGACTCTTCGGGGATCAGCACCACGGGAAGCGATTCCGCGACCGCCGAGTTCGGGAAATCGGCAAGAACCAGAGAGCCCCGCTGATATATATCGGGAACAAGTCCACTCGCCCGGCGAATCACAACTCGAACCTCGTTGCCTTCGATATCAGGCTGCTGAAAAATCGTTACCTGGGACACAGGTCCGCCGAACTCAGGCGTGATTCGCTCACCCATTCCCTCTGAAAGAACCGCATTCTCCAGAACAATCATCAGGGTTTCGGCATCTGGCTCATAAATCCGATAGGTGCTCGCCTTATCGCCCAGAATCGCAATCCGGTCCCGGGATTCGTCCCGATCATATTGAAGCCCGAAGACCTCGCTCGGCGCCGGTGCTGACGCTGATACTCGAGTAGCCTCGCTTGTGGCCTCGCCGGCCCCAGTGGCTTCCGAACCCAAAGACCAAGGGTCCCTCGCCGAAGTCGCTGACGTTTCACTCACCCCGGCACCTGTACTCGCCTGGGCCAGCTGAACCAACTCAGGCTGCGCTGTGATCCCACCTTCCACGGACAAGTCCGAGATCCGGGTCTCGACCGATTTTCCGGCCCGGAGCAAGAAGTCCTCTTCTGCCTGGGTCGAACCCGCCACTTGGCGCGAAGCCACTTCCACTGGTGCAACCACTGGCGCAACCGAGGGCACAACCTCCTCTGCGGCAACAATAACTTCGGGAGCTTCCTGGACGGGCTCGGCACTGATCTCCACCGCCCAAATGTCCGATGCAGAAGCCTGTGGGGCAGCCGGCTCCGGGTCGAGAGCGTTTGCCGATTCGGGGGCTTCACTATCTTCGGCTGCTCCACTCACTTTTGCGGGCTTTTGCTCTTTCTCCCGAAGGCTCGAATCCGCCCCCGGAGATTGACTCGGAGACCCATTACCTCCCGGATAGGGATCGGAAATCCGAGCCAGAATCGCGGCATCATCCGGAGCTTCGAGCACTTCATCCCAAGGATTCGCCGCAGCGCTCCCATTGCCCACGGCCCTCATGGCCACCTGGATCGGTTCGGGTGTTGATTCGGGGGCTCCTCCGAGAACTGACCCAGCCCCAACCACCCGGCCAAGGCTAGCGCCGCTGTCCAAACGAGATTCCAGTTCCAGTGCCAGTTCAGCATCATCACCAATAATCAGATAGAGACCGTCACCCGAGGGATATGCCTTGTAACTCGAAAAGCTCGCGACCTCTGGACCACCATCAATCACGACACGCAGTTTGTCCGGGTGCACGCCGACTCGGACCCCCACAATGACATCACCGCCCACAACAAACGCGTTCGAAGGTAAATCCCCTCGAATACCTGGTAAATCCACAACCAGCCGCGCCGGATCATTCAGCGTGAACGTGCGCGCGAGGGCCAGTTCACCGTCGGCGTGAAAATGAATCAGCGCCCCATCGGTTCCGGACTCGACGTCGACCGCCATCAAAACGGTTCCCGACTGCAGCGCGGTCGGCATCCCATCCATGGCAAAGTCGATGCTTCCGGTCTTGACGGCCGCCATCTCAACCGCGATCGGAAGCGCCCATGGGTCATCTAGGACATTCTCTTCGTCGATGACGAGGTCCGTTCCAATATCGGACGACGCCGAAACCGAAATAAACCCTCCACATGCCACAAGAAGGATTCCTGCGATAACAAGTTTCTCGGTGACTCTTCCGCTCATAAGTCTCATCCCCCCTGCCTCTTCTCAATACGTATCTCGACGTCCTTGGTGCTCACCGCACCTTCGAAGTCGACAAATTTTTCCTTAACGAGAATCATGTCTTGCTTGATCCGAACGACTTGACCTCGGTTTTTTCCAATCGAAGAACCTTCCTTCAGGACAAAAGATCGCCCAGCGGGATCAGCCACAAGGGCCCTTGGGTTGGTTGTATTCCAGACGACACCAACGACTACCAACTGGGACAGATCGAAATCCGCAAGTGGCCCCATTGAAACCACGGGCTCCTCGGGATCTTTGAAATGAAAAGATCGAAACGGGTCTCGCTTGCCTTCGGCGACGTAGCTCTCTGAATCGTCGCCCTCTTCTGAGCCTGGAGAAGCTGCAACCGGCTCCTCCACAGGAACTCTGGACGACGGGGAGGGCACTGGAGCCTTCCGCTCCACTTTAACCACCGGCGCGTCTCCGCCGCTCTTCGTGTCATCACCACAGGCCATCAAACCAAATCCAGCCACCAGGGCGAGGAGCACTTTCGAAGCCTTCGAATACATCAGGACCCGACCTCCTGCCCGTCATTGTTGGCCAGGAAGCGAAACGTGGTCGCAGTTCCTTGAACGCGTAAATTTGTGCTGTCGCGATATTCCTTGTCCACTCGAAGATCGAGTTCGCCCACATTCACGATGCGAGGCAACCTCCCTATCCGTTCGAAGAACCGAGCTAGGTCGTGATAGCTGCCATCGAGTTCGATTCGAAACGGAACCTCGGCGTAAAAATCGTGTGGAATTTCCGATTGTCGCTCAATTGACTTGATCCGAACGCCAACCTTCTTCCCTGCCGTTGTGATATCGCTCAGCAGATCTTCAAATTGTTTGCCTTCGGGAAGCCGTCTTCGCGCATCCTTGAACTCAGATTCCAGGGAGGCGACCTCCATCTCAAAAGCTTCGAGGTTGCTCGCCACCGCTCGTATGTTCGAGAGTTGTCGTTCGAGCTTCTGGGTTTGATCTCCTAGGAGATCAACCTTTTCAGCTTTCGGTTGATACGAAACGAACCAATAACCGACGGCGACCGAAACGAGCAAGAGAACCGCAACCCCCAGTCGAATAGGCTTGGGCACTTTCCCGACCTGCTCGAGCCGCTCGTCGATGTCAAAATTGAATGGGATGGCCATTTTATGCTCCCGCCGGGCTAGTCACATCAGTGGGCGCCGCATTGGAAGGTTGAGCGAAGTCGGCCGTAATTTCGAATTTGACTAGGCGAACCCCATTGATCGGTGTCCCGCGATCGGTCCGAATCAGGTCAACGTTGTTGAAAAAATCGGAGCCGTTCAGTGACCGCAGGAAATCCGCAACGACCACATTGTCAAGGCTCGCACCTTCCAAGCGGACTTTTCCGTTCGCCGTCGAGAGGCTCGTGACCCAGAGCCTCTCGGGGGTATTCTCGGCCAACTCATCAAACATCATCACCGGCCCTGTTCGAGCGCGATCCAGTTCCTTGATGACTTCCAGCTTCCCTTCAAGCTCAGCTTTTCGCCTTTTGAATACTGCGACCTGCTCTTCTTGGGGGCGATATTTTTCAATCTCTGCTTCCAATTGCCGCACTGTCGATTGAGCCGCCGCTATCTGACCCTCAACGCGGCCGTCTACGAAAATCACTCCGAGGCCTACGGCCACGAGTCCGAGCAGGAGGACGACTACGCTCTCTCGGATCTGGGCGATTCTTTTTGCTTCGCGATGGGCGAGGAGATTGATTTCAAGCATCAGAAACCGCTCCTTCTCGCTGCGAGGCCAATGCCCACCGCAAGCGACGGTGCGACTTCCTGAAGGAAGGCGGGATCGTACGATCTGCTCGGGAGTGCACGGGAAAGAGGGTTCAGCATCGCCACCTCAAATCCGCTGCGCTCTTGGAAAGCCCGGGCGAGACCCGCCACCTGGGCACCTCCACCCGAGAGCATCACCTTTTCAATACGCCCCGAGTTCGTGGTCGCGGCGAAGAAGTCTAGCGATCGTGATATCTCACCCACCACGGTCTCCGTGACCGCCCTCATGGCATTCTCCACTTCTTGCGGCAGGACCGCCTGGTTCTGATCAACCTCGGAATCCCCTCGCTTCACTCGCTCCGCTTCCTCGAAACCAATCGACAGCGCTCTCTGTATCTCCTGGGTGTACTGATTCCCTCCGGTAGTGATATCCCGCGTAAAGGCCGGCACGCCATCCTTCAACACATTGATATTCACTACGTGGGCACCAATATTCACCAAGGCCACCACACCCTCGGGGTCCGAGGTCTGGTTGATCTCGAAGGCATTAGCTAGAGCAAACGAAGCAACATCTACAGCGATAGGGGTCAAACCCGCCTCGGACATCACCTGAACATAGTCGTCAATCAGATCCTTCTTGGCAGCGACCAAAAGCACATCCATCAGAGCCGGGTCCTCGGCAGTGTCGAGAATCTGAAACTCGAGGTTGACCTCGTTCACGTCGAAGGGGATGTACTGCTCGGCTTCCCATTGGATTTGGGACGCCAATTCCTCTGCGGTCATGCGGGAGAGACTCACCTTCTTCACGATCACCGAGTGGCCGGAAACAGCGACGACCGCGTCTCGCGTCTTGATCCCACTCACATCCACGGCTTCCTGGATCGCTCCCACGATGGCACTCGAATTGAGAAAAGCACCCTGAACGATGGCCTCGTGGGGCATCGCCGCGACGCCGAGTCCAAGAATTTCGAAGCCCTTGTCCTGACCCTTAAAATCGATCTCGACGGCCTTCACCGAGCCCGAGCCAATATCCAAGCCCAAGACGGACTTCTTCCCAAACCCGGGCACTGAAAATTTCATCGATTGGATCCCTTCGCGATATCGCTCAGACAGGCCGTTTCACGAACGCTTGATCGCGTTAGGGCGAGTTCTGCAGCAGCTCCGCTGGAAGCGCGGCTCTTGCGACCGCGCTCCACGCCAATTCTTTGCGCGTCCTCCGGCCTTTCCACCTTCAGTCGTTGCGGATCAAGGCCGTGATTGTTCGCGGACACCTCAAACTCCTTGCCGATCATAGCCGGGCCTGGAAAGAAATGATTCAGATCAAGTTGATTATCGGTCA
>CAWVXN010000091.1:0-9356 GCA_963933695.1 uncultured Myxococcales bacterium
TGCATTTCTACGGCAATACTCATCGAGCACCCGTGCCATCTCGGGCTCAGTATCCGCGAGAGAATTCACTTGAAAGCGCAACACTCCATCAAAGCGTGTCCGCGATCCAAAAGGACCCGCGGCGAGGTACATGGAGACGGCGCTGAACAATCCGCCCCCAAGAACTGCGACTTCCCAGGCCCCTACACCGCAAGCTACCCCCAGGCACGCGGAGCCCATGACGAAAACGAGATCTCGAGAGGTTTTCAAGTCGGTCCTGAATCGAATCATCGAGAGAACGCCGAAGAGTCCGAGCCCCGCGAAGAGCGAATAGCTCATGGAAAGCACAAGGATTGCGGCACAAATGCTGACTAGCACCAGGGTGTGGCTGAACCCTCTGGAGTAACTCAGTCCCACGTACGTGCGCTCGTAGGTCCATGCCAGGAGTTGACCGAAAACAAAGGCCCCAATCAGCGAAGAGAGCGGGCCTATCGACCCTGAATCTGTGGCGAGAGTTTGGAATTGGTCCATCAAAGAATTCATTGCTTCTCCATAGCCTGCAGAGACCGGCGGCTTAGACGACGCCCCAATCCGTAGCTTTGTTGACAAAGTGCTACACCGATCGAGTATTTCGAAAAACTCGAGAGTGCCAGTTGATGTCTTTGAATGAGATCAACCATCCAGACAGGCGGGCTAGTCTCACACTTCAGTTCGAGGACGACGGGGGTATCGCTGCGTTGTGTGGCCCAGTAATCATCGAAGTTGTTCCAGGCATCTTTCTTCGGGGTAAGCGTCCAGTCGCGCGCTGCTTGAACTCTGATTTTTCGGTCAAAGGTGACGCGGGCATAATGATCGACTGTGCTCTCAAAAGCCTCCCGATCGTATTGGACCGTAAGCGTCGGCTCAGCGCCCGATTTCCCGGCGACCAATGCAAAATCGGACAGGACTGATAAGCCGTTCGCGTCGCCCGGGCCATCAATGACTGGAAGTCCCCGGGCGGCGTTTTCGGCCTGTCTCCGATCGATGGCGACTCGGGTCTTGGAGATGATTGAGGAGACCCGGCGCTTGATCTCGAGTGAGGCCAAGGAGGTTGGGGAGTAAGTGCGAATCCTCAGCTTGATTCGATTCGGATCGCCGCGCTCCTTGGCTTTATGAAAGGCCAATCCTGGGCTGTCGAGGTAGCAGGAAAGAATCGGGTACCCGTAGTCGGCGTTTGAATTAGATCGGCCTTGAGCGTTGTACCTATCGGGCTTGCAATAGTTCTGAATGTCACGCCGGATACAACTTGCTTCCTGCTCATTGACCAGATACTTCAGCTCAAGCCTTTCAAATTTTGTCTGATAGTTCAGCACTATTTGCCTCACTGGCATGTGACGTTTGGTCTCAATGAATCGATAGTCAGTGAACCGATAATTAGATTTTTTGCCCGAACAGGAAATAGCCATCGGCCAGCCGAGAGCTGACGTTCCGGCATATTCAGTTCGCCTAGGAGCCCAGTCGTGTTTGGGTGATGCACACGTTATGGTGGCAACGGGTCCATCATACACACGAGCGATTAAGACAGTGTGAAGGTGCGCACGGGCTTCGCCCGCTGGCCCTCAGCTAATATGCAAAGGTTGACGCATCTGGCCGGGCGGGAACCGCGATCTCTGCCCGCCGCATTATTTCGAAAAACGGTTGACCGAGAAATCCCGCTTTTCCCAAATTTTTTGCAATCATGGGAAGCACTAGAATCTTTTGCCACCGAACAGCAGATCCCCATCCCCTCGGCTTCTCGGCTCCAGAACAAGGCTCGCGAGAAACCCTCTCTCACCATTCAGAGAATTTGTGAATATTTCCTTAAGAACGAGGAGGGGGCGTGACACGCAAAAAATACGCATGCCGAGGCCGGCTACGAGTGAACTCGGAGTGCACAACAGCCGCGAGCAACCCGCAGGATCAACTCTCTGAAGCCATCTTAGCGTCGGGAACGTGCATGCTGATCCCATTGTTGGATCCGCCCAGCGCGCGGATACTGGGACGACTCGTTTTCGCTTCCCCAGCGGTTCGGCCAACGGTTTGCGTAGGCGACAACGGCAAAAGAGGCCAGGGAGACAGCGACTCCACCGAGACCAATCGATTCACCAAAGAATTGAGTGATCAGGCTCACTGGGCTCTGCTTCCAGCACTGGCCTGAGCATATACAGCCGACGAGTCCTGCATCATGTGGTCGATGGCGAGAACCATGAGCGTCGAGGCAGTGGGGTCGCGCTCACTCCAACCCTCTGGGGGACCGTCGGGAAATCGAATTCGGTTGACCAAATCCTCAGCGACGGCGAGAAAAATCTCGTTCTCGCATCCTTCATCGGATGCTTCGGACCAATCTTCGTGTTGGCAGGCCAGGGTTTCCAGCGTGACCGATCCTGCCGCATGGAGACCCTGTAGTGCGTTGAGGCAGTCGCCGCAGACCACGGCATCGTGGTCGGGTAGGGAGAATTGCCCGAGTGGAAGCCCGTATCGCCGATAGGCCCCAAAGGGCTCGGCGCCGCAATAAGCGCATTCCGTATCCGAATCCCGCCCCGCTCCCAACGTCTGAATCCTCACTTCGCTCGCCTCCCACTCGTCCCGAGTGTTCAATGCTGATTACCAGGAATGCTGCTTACCAGAGCAGCCTTGTGGCAATCTATATGCATTCAGCATGCCAACCTTCTAGCGGGGCTTTCGGGGCCGCTCGCTGGGTTCCGGGCGCGCTTCCCCTCGATATGCACCATCGACCTGGTCGGTCCGGTCGATATCGGCCGGTTTGGCCGGGGGGGGGGCGTCGCATTCTGAATCGGATTGCCGAACGCTGAGGAGCGCCCCGGACTCAGGCGTGGTCGCGAACCAAGTGGAAAGGGCGCTCGGACCGGAGTTCGTCAACCACTTTTCCGTCTCTCAGCACCCAGGGGCGATTGTCGTAAACCTCGCCGGTCACCTCATTGTGCTGATCGCCCCGACAATACTGAATCACCCAGGACCTGCGCTGGCGATCCTGGGTCCGGTTTCCCAGGGTCTGATGGACGAGCAGGGAGGAGAAAATGAGCAGCTCTCCCGGCCCGACATCCAGATCGACCGCAGCCTTCGTGTCCAGCCCAGCAGGGGGAATCACTGCATGCACCCCCTCCCAATTGTGTTCCCGGTGCCCGGCGGTGTGAGATCCAGGGATCACCTGAAGGCCACCGTTGGACCGCTCAGACGCGTCCAGGGCGAGCCAACACGTCAGGAACTCCTGGGTGCGTCCCTGCTGATAACCGTTGTCTTGATGCCAGGCAATGGGACTCCCCGCTCCGGGCGACTTATTGATTCCCTGATCCCACCAGAATCGGACCTCTTCACCGAGGATTTGCTGGGCGATAGCGACCAGGCCCGGATGCAAAATAAATTGACTCAATTCGGGGCTGCGAAAATTCAGCATCGCCCGGTAGGGGAAAACGCCCTGCTCCTCGTTGCCCAGGACCTGCTCCTCCTTCCGAACAAGCCTGTCGTACTCCCGGGCAATGGTGGCGAGTTCCTCTTCGTCAAAGAGGGCACCCAGGCTCAGATAGCCCTGGCTTCGAAAGTCCTCGATCTGTTCGTCGCGCAGTTCCATGGGGCTATCCTGGGCTCCTCGAGGGCTTCTAGAAACTCAAAAATGCGGAATCCACGGTAGCTGATTCCCTGGCCCCAGGCGGGGGAGCGGAGCTAAGCTCGCGCCATGAATCCCCTCATTTATGCCGTATGCATCGTTCTGGTCCTAGCCGTCGGTCTCATCTACGCCTATTTCGCCGTCTAGTCGCCGGATTCGACCCCCAACCTGAGCAACGCCTCTTGGCTCGGGCTCGTTGGCTAGGGGCTGGCGCCAGGGGCTCTTGGCTAACGGCTCATGGCTAGGGACACCTTGGCCAATGGCCCCTTCAACCGGCTCATTGGGTGGGGGCGGAGCCTTCTCCGATTGAGGCCGGGCGCCCGGCGTAACTCTCGGTACTCTCCCCCCCCATGATTTCTGTCTCCGGCCTCGGAAAACACTACGGCGACCAAACGCTCTTTGAAAACGCATCGGTCCAATTCAATGCGGGGGAGCGCTACGGAATCGTTGGGGCAAATGGATGCGGGAAGTCGACGCTGCTCAAGATCATCAGCCGCGAGGAATCCGCTAGCGAAGGCGAAGTCAGCATTCCCAAACGGGTCACCCTGGGCATTCTGCAGCAGGATCACTTCGAGTACGAAGAGACGAGAATCCTCGACGTTGTCATGATGGGCAACAAGGCGCTGTGGCAAGCCATGGCCGAAAAAGAGGCCATTCTCGCCGGCGCTGAAAAGAGTTTCGACGGCGAGCGCTATTCCGAACTTGAAGACATCATCATTCAGGGAGACGGTTACACCCTGGAGGCCCGCGCGGGAGAAATCCTGGAAGGGCTAGGTATAGAATCCGAAATCCATCAACAGGCGCTATCCACTCTCTCGGGTGGCTTCAAGTTGAGGGTCTTGCTGGCCCAGGTACTCGCCTCGGATCCAGACGTTCTTCTTCTGGATGAACCTACGAATCATCTCGACATTCTCTCGATTCGCTGGCTCGAACGTTTTCTCGATCAGTTCCGCGGCGCGGCCTTGATGGTTTCACACGACCACAGGTTTCTGGATAATGTGGCCACGGTTATCGTGGACATCGACTACTCCACTGCAAAAGCATATCCCGGAAACTATCAGGCATTTATCCGCTCCAAGGTCGAAGAGCGCGAGCGACGAGAAAAAGAAAACCAGAAGCGCGAGGCCCAGATCGCTGAACACAAGGCCTTCGCAGACCGCTTTCGCGCTAAGGCGAGCAAGGCCCGCCAGGCCCAAAGCAAGCTCAAGGCGATCGATCGTATCCAAATCGAATCCCTGCCCCAGACGACTCGTCGCTACCCCCACTTCCGTTTCAAGCAGCGAAGGCCGAGCGGCCGCCAGGTTTTGGAACTCTCAGGGATCGCCAAGAGTTATGGCGACAAGCAGGTCCTTGAGGCTGTCGGCCTGACCGTCATGCGCGGCGAACGAGTCGCCATTATCGGGCCGAACGGAATAGGGAAATCGACGCTTCTCAAGATCGCCATGGGCGAAGCAACCCAGGATTCGGGGACCGTCGAGTGGGGGTACGAAACGTATCCGGGGTATTTCGCCCAGGATCACAAAGAACAGATCGGCAGCCACAGCCAGACCATTGAATCCTGGTTGGGCGCCTTTTGCCCCGCCCAGGGCATTGGTTATGTGAAAGGTCAACTGGCCGCAGTTCTCTTCTCTGGGGACGAGTCGGAGAAAAAACTCGAAGCACTCTCAGGCGGCGAAGCGGCCCGGCTCATTTTCGCCCGTCACGTGGTTGAAAACCCGAACGTATTGGTTCTGGACGAACCCACGAATCATCTGGACCTCGAATCCATCGAATCACTGGTGGGCGCGCTCAAGGGATACGATGGCAGCCTTATATTTGTTTCCCATGACCGCTGGTTTGTGAGCGAACTCGCCACCCGAATCATCGAGATCACTCGAGACGGAATCAACGATTTCCCTGGAACCTACGAAGAATATCTTGCACGAAGCGGCGATGACCACCTCGACAGTCAGGCCGTTCTCCGCCAGGACCGGGCGACAAAGCGCAAGACGAAGAAGACCAACACGAATGACTCCAAGGCCCAGTCCGGTCCGCCGCCCGGACGTCAACTCAAGAAGGTCGAAGCCAGCCTGAGTGAGCTCACCGAAAAGATCGCCGCTGCGGAAGCCCAGATCGAAGTCCTCAATGCAAAATTTTGCGAAGAGGACTACTACAAGAACACCCCCGCCGATGAGCATGCTGCCCTAGAGGCCGAGCACCGACTGCTCTTGGAGGAAGTCCGAGTCTCCATGAATAACTGGGAGTCTCTGGAACAAGAGGGTGATGAACTTCGCGAACAAGTCGAAGCCATCGACTGAATTACCGGACCCTCCAAAAACTCCACCTTGTCTTCGGGGACCGGGGGGGGCTGCATTCTCATGAACAGGACCCGCAGGATTAAGAGCGGGGCACCGGGTCAGATTTTATCGCTTCAACCGGCCCGTCTTCCTTGAAAAACTGCCTGCCCACCCACCCTCGAACATATGTTCGGAGGTGAGCGGGCAGGAAATTTCAAGTCCTCAAGAATCACCGCTAAGGCGCTTTAGGCCCAAGAGAACTCGCGATGAAGGCAATCCTAGTGCACGGCACTCACCATGCTTGCCGATGCCAGGGTCAACCTCAGACATCCCGTGGCCAGAAGATCCTGAAGATCTGTGGCTCTCCGATTGAGGTCGTCGAAATCCCGACCGATTCCCCCGATAGGACTCGGATCAGGAATGGGCGACGCGCCGGTCCCTGTCAGGAAGCGCGACAGCTGAGCTGGAGTGCCGCCCGGTGTGCTCGGATCGACATGGTAGAAGGGCGGGTCGAATCCCGGATCAATGGCGTCCGCACCGTGGCATCCAGAACAGGTGTTCACGGAAACATTGAAGCGAATGTCATCGTCGGTACAGCCGCCCGCTGGAAAACCGGAGATTCCAGGTGCCCAGAAATGCGTACTGGGAAAGAAATCCGCCCGGCCGGAGAGAAAGGGCATGGACATCCAGGAATCAGGAACGACGTGCTCCTGGTTGCAGATATCTGAAAGATTCGAGTTGATGTAGTTGGCGAGCACGGGCTGAAGGAGTGGGACCGTTGCAAAATCGAGATCGGGTGTCTGTTTCGTCGTATCCATACGCAGCACATTCTGAATCGGCGTACCCAGCGGCATTGGCTGAAGGGTGAACTCGCGTAGTTCCCAAGGATTACCCATAACGAATTCGCTGGTTCGAATCTGGCCGATCGAACTCCCATTGGGCTCAGCTGGTGCGGCGCCTGCAGTGGTTACAGGGTCGGTGATCGACTGGAGGTGAGACAGGTATCCCGGCGACGCCGGGAAGGGAGGATGGATGAGGTCGAGATCTTCCCATTCCTGGGCATAGTTGATGACCTCATTACAGGTATTCGCATGCACCGTATATTCAAAAATCGCAGTCATGCGTGTGGGTGAGCACGTGTCCATGTTCAATAGACCGAAAACGAACCGGAGCTCCCCAGCGGTCGATGTGCTCGGTCCGTACCCCACCGCGTCGCGTAGATCCACTCGGTTGACGATGGCCAAGAGCCGAAAGGGAGCCTGGTCCAGATCCAGGGTACCGGCACTGGTTTTCGGCCATGGGTCGACGATCGCAGAGATCAGGCCCGCCTCACGCTCGGGGACGACATCATCGTTGACTACCCAGTCGCCACTGGCGCTTCCGCCGTTGACAGGGTCAAAATTCTTGGCCCAACCGGCCAGCCACTGCCGGACGAAGAGATCGAGCGGGATGCCGGTTCCGGCAGTATTCGCCATATCGGCCATCAGGGTCTTGAAGCTCCACGCGCCATTGGGATTGCCCGCGAGACCGTCCCCATCGGTATCGCATGGATCGAAAGTCCGCGAGGGATCCGCCACAACGCTGAGATCCCTCACCATCAGGGCTCGCTCGGCGTCTACCGTCGCCACCATGGGCGCCGCAGGAACAAGAGATATCGTCATTGGAGATGCCAGACTCGACAGGCCCAAAGCAATATTGGGAACCTTCGTGGCCACGAGTTCCCGGCCAGAAAATCCGAGCTCTTCAGAACCATCTTCGCTCAGTGCACCGAAAAGAATCTCTCGGTATTTTCTCGTCCGATAATTCTCGAAGTCAAAATCAACGCGGGCTGTAAAGAGTCCGTCACCCGCGAAATCGTCATCCCCAAGGCCGCTATCGCTGAGCACAAAAACCGTTTGTTCGTCAACGCGATAGGGAATATTGGAAGGTGCCTGAAACCCTTCCCGGAAAGTGACGTGAAGAACCGCGTTCTGGCGACGGCCCAGGGTGTGAAGGATTTCGAGTTCCGCGGTCTCCACCGGAGGCGGGTCCTTTACGAATTTATCAAAAAAGACAATTTCCTTGGCGAGTGGCTCCACTGTGAACTCGACCGAACGGATGCGAGGCGTACCGTCGGATCGACTAAGGACCGAAACCACAAGCTCATTCGAGGAGGCCAGGGTTTTCCCAGAGGGCAGTGAGGCGAAATGGTTCGAGGCCCCAGGCGTGACGGCCAACGGAATCCCATTGATTTCTGCCTGCAGTGTGATCGGGTCGAAGAACTCGCTGGCGACCTCGATTTCCACCGTGAAGTTCTCGGAGTCCCGAATCAACTGTCCCTGTTCCGGCGAAATGACCACAAACAATTCGGGCAAATCGTAACAAGCGGTCATTGAAAAAACGCAGAGAACAGCCCAAAACCCAACATAAAAATGGTTCTTAAACATCGTAAAACTCCTATTCAGCAATCTGCCGAGAATTGAGGTCGAGCCATTTCCTCAAAATTCCCAGAAAGGGCGGCGACAACTCGTGACATGAAGATTAGAAACCAAAACCGGCAACCCATTTCAGTGGAAAATTGAGTGTTCTCCCGGGACGGCCTCCGCTCTCTCGTGAACTTCAGCTACGGGCTAATTTGCCCATGCCCAATAGGTCGAATACGGCTGTGGAATTGGATCAAAAAAGGAGACACTTTTACTCTGGAAGCCCTAGGGCCAATTCGGTAGACCAGTGACCCATAGGCAGGGAAGTGGCACTAAAGAATCCCAGGCCGTCCCAGCTACCCTCAGTCGAAAATACGGCTGTCCCTCGGAAAGACTAAGAAAGCGAGTAATCCAAGGATGGGCACGCCCACCGACCTCTATCCGGTGTTCGCCTAGGCAACCCACCCAAATTCGAGCCCTTCTGACTGCCAAGAAATTGAATCTGTGCGAGCCTCGGCCAAGGGGAATTCTTTTGACAGCTGACAGAGTCAACATGCAAGGCAAAACCGTGCTCCTGACGGGCTTTACCGCAGGACTTGGCAAAGCGAGCGCTTTCGCCTTGGCGGAGATGGGGGCGGATCTCTACCTCCTTGCCCGCAACCGGGAGAAGGGAATCCGAACCATCGATGGCATTCGCCAGCAATTTCCCGAGGCAAACCTTGAACTCATTGTGGGCGACCTCGGAAGCCTGGGCGACGTCCGGCGCATGGCCGGCGAGTTCCTGGCTGCGAATCGAACCCTGGACGTACTCTTCAACAATGCGGGCTTGATCAACCAAGAGCGCCGCACCAGCATCGACGGCTACGAGCAAACTTTCGCTGTGAATCACCTGGGCCACTTTCTTCTGACTCATCTCCTGCTCGAAAGCCTGAGGGGGAGTGGGGCCGGACGCGTCGTCTCCACAGCCTCTGGCGCTCACCGATTCGGGGGAGGTCTCGACTTCAAAGACCTCCAAGCCGAGGAGAACTACAGCACCTTCGGCGTCTACGGACGTTC
>CAWVXN010000092.1:0-9108 GCA_963933695.1 uncultured Myxococcales bacterium
CCCACCCCATCCGCCCAGATTCCTATATCTCGATGGATAATTTCTATACATCCACGGTCTATAACAAGGGGGCCGAGGTCATCCGCATGTATCACACCCTGCTGGGCCCCGAGGGCTTCCGGCGCGGGATGGATCTCTATTTCGAGCGGCACGATGGCGAGGCGGTGACCTGTGATGACTTCCGGGATGCCATGGCGTCGGCGGGAGGGCTCGACCTTGAGCAATTCGGACGCTGGTACAGCCAGGCCGGCACGCCTCTGGTGGAAGCGAAGGGTTCTTTCGACGCCGAGGCGGGTCGCTATTCACTGACCCTCACCCAGTCCTATCCCGAGCCCGACCGGTCCGCCATGCGGGAGATCCCTCGCGAGGCACTGCATATCCCTATGGCCATGGGCCTTCTGGACGCGTCGGGGAATGCTCTGGCGCTGCAACTCGAAGGCGAACCGTCTCCCGGGGGCGAGGCGACACGGGTACTCGAACTCACCCAGCCCGAGGAGACTTTTCATTTTACCGGGCTGAGGCAAGAGCCCATTCCCTCCCTACTTCGGGGATTCTCCGCTCCGGTGCGCTTGCGAGTGGCGCGCACCCGGGAGGAATTGGCGTTCCTGATGGGCCGGGATTCGGACCCGTTCAGCCGCTGGGACGCCGGCCAGCAGTTGGCGACAGATCTGCTCTTGGAACTCGCCGGGGCATCCGCCCGGGGCGAAGTCCTCTCTCTGGACCCAGAGTACGCCGAGGCCTTCGGGCGAATCCTGGGCGACTCGAGTCTCGACGGTTCCCTCAAGGCCTTGGCCCTGACGCTCCCGTCCGAAAAAATTCTGGGCCAGGAAATGGAGGTCATCGATCCAGATGCCCTGTTCGCCGCCCGGGAATTCATGCGCCGGGCCCTCGCCCAGGTGCACTGCGAAGCCCTCCGGGAGATCTACGCGAGAGGAGCCGCGTCAAGTTCCTACTCCAATGACAAAGAGTCGGTCCATCGGCGAAGGCTCAAGAACTGTGCGCTTGCCTACTGGATGACCCTGGGCGACGGAGAGGCCACCAAAGCAGCGGCGAACCAACTCGAAACCGCCGACAACATGACCGATACCGAGGCGGCGCTTGTGGTGCTCGCCGATACGGTCTCGGAGGCCAGGGACCGGGGCCTCGCCGACTGTTACGCGCGCTGGGCCGATGATCCGCTGCTCGTGGATAAATGGTTTGCGATCCAGGCGGGTTCTCGGCGTCCGGATACTTTTGATCAGGTTCTAGAACTCGCTCAACACCCGGCTTTCAGTCTGAAGAATCCGAATCGCATGCGTTCGTTGGTGGGGACCTTTTGCGCCGGCAATCCGGTTCACTTCAATCGCTCGGACGGTGCCGGGTACCGCTTCCTGGCGGACAAGGTGATTGAATTGGATCCGGCCAACCCCCAGGCGGCTGCCCGAATGGTGTCGATCTTCAATCCGTGGCGCCGATTTGATCTCCACCGCCAGACACTCCTGAAGCGGGAGATCGAACGGGTCGAAGCCCAGCCCGGACTTTCCAAGGATGTGTTCGAAATCGTGACCCGCGCCCTAGCGGATTGATAGCTGGGCGGATTAACAGCAGGCGGATTAATAGTGGTATGGCCCCGGGTTCGTCCCGTGGATTAACGCTGAGGAGGGAAGGGATGACCGGCCTTTTTGCTTACGAGATGATGGACATCGATGGCGAGATGAAGTCTCTCGCAGACTTCGAAGGAAAGGCCGTCCTCGTCGTCAACGTCGCCTCCCTTTGCGGGTTGACTCCGCAGTACGAGGGGTTGCAACGCCTCTACGATGATTACCGGCGCCAGGGCTTCGAGGTCCTCGGCTTTCCCTGTAACCAGTTCAAGGAGCAGGAGTCGGGCACCCACGTCGAGATTCGCGACTTCGCGCGGATTCAATTTGGGGTCACTTTTCCTCTTTTTGAAAAAATCGAGGTCAATGGTGCGGGTCGGGCTCCCCTTTACGCCTGGTTGGTGGGTGCGGGGTCGGATCCCCGTTCCGAGAGGGCCGAGGACGTGGAGTGGAATTTTGAAAAATTTTTGGTGGGTCCGGACGGACAGGTCCGCCACCGTTTCGCTCCCCAGGTGGAACCCTGTTCGGCGGAAATCAGGCGCGCTGTGGAAGAGGCCCTTCCCGACTGATTCGTCTCTTTTCGCCCCAGGGTCCCCGGCGCGCTACCAATACGCCCCCTGCTTCGGGCGCGCTGAACGATGCGCCGTAGATCGCACTCGGGCGGACTTCTTTTTCCGGTCCTATCGGGCCGGCTCGGATGCATGCGAAGAATGAGCAAACCCGTCCACCAGGGCGGAACCAACAGGAGCAGCCATGAAGGGCCTGAACCCGGGTCAGCCGGTTCTCAACGCCAGCCATATTCGGCGCAAATTCGGCGATCGGGTAATCCTCAACGACGTGAGTTTTAGTCTGAAGCCGGGTGACCGGGTCGGAGTCCTCGGTGTCAACGGAACGGGGAAGTCCTCCCTGATGAAGATCGTGGCCGGGCGGGATACCGAATTCGAAGGCCGAATGATGATCGCCGGGGGCGCTTCGGTGGGATACGTCTCCCAGGAACCGGAGTTGGATCACTCGAAAACCGTGCGTGAAAACGTAGAGGAGGCGGTCGCCGAAACTCGAGGCTATATCGCGCGCTACGAAGCGATCCTGAAGCTCTGGGAAGATCCAGAGGTGCTGGAAAGCGAAGAGAAAACGAATTCGCTGCTGGCCGAGCAGGGCGAGGTACAGGAAATTCTGGAACATCGCGACGCGATGGACCCCGCTCGCCTGGATGCGAAGATCGATCAGGCCATGGAGGCCCTGCGCCTGCCCCCGGGCGAAAAGAACGCAGGTGTGCTCTCCGGGGGGGAGAAGCGGCGCGTCTCCCTTTGCACGGTCCTGCTGGCTCAGCCCGATCTGCTGATCCTCGATGAGCCCACCAATCATCTTGATGCCGACACCATCACCTGGCTTGAGAATTACTTGGCCAACTACTCCGGCACCTACATGCTGGTGACACACGATCGATATTTTCTCGATCGTGTGGCGACTCGAATGCTCGAGCTGAACAACGGCAAGCTCAAGACCTACGAGGGAAACTACTCGGACTTTCTTGAGGCCAAGGAAAAACAGGGCGAGGTGGAGAGTCGTACCGACGCGAATCTCTTGAAGGCAGTGGCACGAGAACTCGAGTGGATCCGCTCGACCCCTCAGGCCCGTCGCACGAAATCCAAGGCCCGTATTGCGGCGTACGAGGATATGGTCGAGAAGGCGGAACAGATCATTCCTGCCGATGAGTTGGATTTACGAATTCCCTTTGGTCCGAGATTGGGCAGCAAGGTTCTGACTCTGCGCGGATTGGCGAAGGGATACGATGGAAAGACGCTTTTCGAAAATATCGACTGGGATATGCCTCCCGGGGCCATCGTGGGAATCACCGGGGCCAACGGACTCGGCAAGACTACTCTGGTCAATATCATCACCGGCCGGGAGGAGCCCGACGCTGGCGTGTTGGAGGTCGGGCAGAACACTTCTTTCTGCTACGTGGACCAGACGCGCCAATCCCTGAATGATGAGAAGACCGTCTACGAAGAAGTCGCAGAAGGTTCAGAGGTGATCGCTTATGGAGACAAGGAACTTTCCATTCGTCACTATCTGGCCCGCTTCCTTTTTACGGGCGCGATCCAGCAGACGCCAGTCGGTCGGCTCTCCGGGGGGGAGCGCAATCGGGTGCAGCTTGCGAAGAGCCTGCGGGTCCCGTCCAATTTCATCATTCTGGACGAACCGACCAACGACTTGGATCTCATGACCCTTCGCGTACTCGAAGAAGCTCTCTCGGAGTTTCCCGGTTGCGCGATCGTCATTACGCATGATCGCTATTTCCTGGATCGTGTGGCCACCCACATCATTGGGTTCGAAGGAGACGGGCGCGTGGAATTCTGCTCGGGTGCTTGGGACTTCTACGCCGAGCAGCGTGCGAAGCGCGAAGAGGAGCGAGGGCCCGGCGCGTCGCGGTCCTTCGTCCATCGGAGAATCGAAGGCATCCGGTAGGCATCCGGTAAGCAGTCATACCGCCGGACGAAAAAAGGTTTCACTTAGCCAGAAAAATCATTGGTTAAAAGGACTTAAAGCGTCTTTCTTTAAGTCGGATCAAGTTTTTCAACCTGGTCTCACCACATGGGTATCGCTCATACCACTTCCCAGGAAAGGGCCCCGGCCGGTCGCGCGGACCGCGGCAAGGGCAAGGGCAGAGGCAAGAGGCAAGAGGCAGCGGCAAGTAGGGGGGGATGTGTTCATCCAAAGATCCTCAGGGCGATCGATGAAAGCCGGAAACAAGTGGGCGCCCAGATGGCCTGGCTTGTTCGTGCTGCTTCTCGGGGCGTGCCTCCTTCTGGGCAGCGCCGATGCCCGGGGGCAAGGACCGATCGACTCGGGCGCGGAGGCAGGGCCGCGGGGACCGGGTGCTCCGGCTTCCACCGGCCCGGCGGATGGGTCTGGGGGAATCCCTGGAACTCCTAAGGATTTGAATCTCGCGCCCCGCCTCCCGTCGGATGTTTCGAGTGAGGGCGTAGTGAGTACCGAGCCGGGGCGTTGGGGGGGAGGTTCTCACCAAGCGGTAGAGGATTTCGATTACGCTGGCCTGCCCGGGCGGCTCTCCAATCCGTCCCTGCGCCCTCTTTGGCGAGGGGCATTGGATCTCGAACGTCGAGGCCATCTACAGGAGTCGGCGCGGCGTTACGAATTGATCGCGCTTGCAATCCCCGAGGAAGCCTATACGTATTGGCGCCTTGCACGAAATTATTGGCGCCTTGGGGAAAACCTTCCCCTCGATCTCAAGGCGGAGCGAGGTCGCTATTTCGATCTGTCCGAGGAGTGGGCAGGGCGCGGACTCGAGGTGAATTCTGATTGCGCGGCCTGCATGCTCTGGAAATTTGTTTCCATGGGAAGGCAGGCAACCACTCGTGGCCTGCTGACCGCCGCGGGCGATGTGCGCGAGATGGACGAACTGTTGCGTCGTGGGATTCAATTGGCACCCAGCCATCGCGACAACGATGGAAATATGACCATGGGAAATCTTTATTACGCGGGTTCGGTTTTTTACCGCGTGGTTCCCGAGTGGTGGTGGCTGAAGTGGCTGATCGGTGTCCGCGGCGACAAGGCAAAATCTCTGGACTACGCGCGCAATGCGGTCGGTCTTGCCCCGGTACGAATCGACTACCGGGTGGAACTCGGGGCGAGTTTGCTCTGCCTGGGGTTGGACCGAGGCGATTCCCATCAAATCTCCGAGGGCAAGAAAGTCCTTCGGGCGGCCCGGGGATTGGGCGATTTCCTCAGCACCGACGAACTCGACAAACGGCATGCCGAGGTGTTGATCGAGTTTCCCGAGCGTGCCTGCGGCTACTCGAGGGATGGATTCATCGATGTCGAGGGACTGGGGAAACAGGTCCGGGCCGGGGGGTGAGGTGTGGGCCTAGAGCAGGCCCGGGTAGGCGCCACCGTCCACCGGGATTGCTGCGCCGTTGATGAAGCGCGCGGGATCCGAACAAAGGAAGGCCGCGACCTGGCCGAAATGCTCGGCCTCGCCCAAGGACCGGGTGGGAATACCTGCCGCGAGTGCCTCCAGCGCTCCGACGTCCAAGGCGCCCAGACGCGCGGTGCGGTGTAGGCCCGGCTGAATCGAGTTAACCGTGATGCCATCTTGGGCCACCTGATTGGCCAGGGTCTTAAGAAACCCCGTCGCCCCGGCTCGGGCGGTGTTCGAAAGAATCAGATTGTCGAAGGGTTGGCGGACGGTGATGGATGTGATGGCGAGAATGCGTCCCCAGCCCTGGGCCTGCATGCTGGGCAGGGCGGCCTTGCACATGGCCACCACCGAAAGGAGGTTCAAGGCAAGGGCTTGTGGGTATGCGCTGATGTCGGTGGAGGCGAAATCTCCCGCCGGCGGTCCGCCGGCGTTGGTGACCATAATGTCCAGCCCGCCCAGGCTCTCAACGGCTGCTTCGACGAAGCCCGTGGCACCCTCCACTGTGGAGACGTCGGCCACCAGGGGATAGGCACTCTTGCCTAGGGACTCGGCCGCGTCTGCAAGGCGTTGGGGGTCGCGACCGCAAATCGCGACCTGGACGCCGGCTTCCACCAGGGCTCGGGCCGTTCCGAGTCCGAGACCTGCCGAGCCCGCTGCCACGGCGGCTCGCTTGCCTTCGATTCCCAAGTCCAAGCTGGACCTCCTTTTCTCCAATCGGTTCGGGGGACGGGGGACGCGCTAGAAATCGATCTGGGCCCGCATCTGGAAGATGTTGGCGTTCCCGTCGAAACCGTCGGCCGTGTTCTCGACGTCGGAGTAGATGTAGTTGGCCATCATTCGGAAATTTGAAAACAGGTACCAGTTCAGGCCCAGGGTGATATCCCGGATGTTGCCCGCGCTCACGCCAACGTTATTCATGAGTTCGAGTCGCGAGAAGCGTGCGGCAATCTGCCAAGCGCCCCAACCTTCGCCCAGGGGTTTGAGGATGCGGTTACGGGCGAATGCCCCCTTCTTGCGGTTGTAATTTCGGTGTTCACCGGTCAGGAAATAACTGGCCTCGAAATAAGCTCCCCAGGAGCGCGAGGTGCCCGCTGTGCCCAGATCTGTCCAGGCACTGGTGTACTCGGCCTGGAGTGAAAGAGGACCGGCGACTCCGGCGAGCTCGATGTTCAGCAGGTCGGCGCCGTCGCTATCGAGATTGCCGCTGTTGGCCACGGTCGGGGCCAGATGGGATTCGGGCCGAGCTTTCCACTTAAGATCGGCACCGCCGCCGATGTCCCGGTACTTATGGCTGTAGGAAACGCCCAGATGGAGAACCTGACTGCCGCCCTCGTTGTAGATGGGGACGCCCGTCAAGCGGCCCGTGAGCTGGTATGCCGAGGTGTCGGAAAAGCCTTCCGTGTTACCGAACTCGTCACCCATTTCGCGAAAAAATCCGACCGCCCAGGTGGCTCGTTGGTCGAAAGCCTGGTCGTTGATCTGGATGCCGGTGTTCCGGGAGGGGCTGAAGGTGATCGCCAAGCTGCGTTCCATGAAGGTGGTGAAACGCAGGCTGGTGAGTTCCTCGAGGGAGAAGGGTTCCTTGAAATGCCCGACCTTGATGTTCCCGACCACCGGAACCTTCTTAAAAGCGATCCAGACGTCCTTGATCTTATCCGAGGCAAAATCGTACTCGGCCTTCCAGGCGAGTCGGCCGTACGCCGTGCCCTTGGTTTTAAGGCGCGCAGCGCGAAATTCCACCCCGGTGCCATTGCCTCCGAGGGTTGCCTTGAGGGCGTCGTTCTCGCCGATTGCGGCGAAATCCAGCAGGATCCGGCCACCGAATTCAGTGGAGAACTGGCCATCTGCGCTCTTCCATGAGAGGCCGTTTTTCCAAGTGGTTTTCCAACCCGCGGTGTCCGAGGAGTCTGCAGCGGCGGCGGGTCTTGTGCCCGGGAGAAACGCGAAGCCGAGGGCAGCCAGGGCGATGGCGAAAATGCGAAAGAGGCGTCGATAAATGTGCATTGATGTTCTCCTTGAAATGTTTGGGTGGATCATGTGACGGACCGATGCAATTCGCATTTCAATTGGGCGACGAATCAGTGAAGGAATAGGGGCGCGGGATCCTCCGAGAGCCCGCGGAGGCTCGGTCTCTTTCGTGGCGGACTAGAAATAGAAGTCGGCGAGTAGGTAGCCGGTGGTGGGCGCATCTCCAAACTCCGAATAGGGGCCGCCGGCGGTGGTTTGAAGGCCCAGTGTAAGATCCAGCCAAGCCAGGGGACTGTAGGCGACGGAGGGGAAAAAGACTGCGCTTTCGCCCTCCCAGTCGTAGATCACCAGGGCGCTGAGCCGGAGTTCTGGGGTCAATTCGTAGCCGACCTGGAGGCCCGTAAGCTGAGACGATCGCGTGATGACCTGACTGCCCCCGAAACGGTCGGCGGATGTGGCGGCGTAATAGGGAATGCCAGTGGTCTGCTCGAAAAAGCCCAGTAGAGGGCCGGCGAGGCCAAAGCCGAAGCCCAGGGCGTTGCCATTGTAGAGGTGCTCGGCGAGGACGTAGACCCCGCTCCCCCAATCGATGTTGTAATCCACGGAGACCACCAGTTGCCAGAAATCGTCCAGAGGGGCCGCGCCGGGCGCTCCCACCGGCCATACGTTGCGATCGGCTCCGGTGCCGGGCCGGGTGTAAACAATCTCAGCCCGGCCCGCGGCGTCGCCGAGATTCCCCGAGAAATCGGCGCCGAGGGTCATTGCGCCGTTGAAGACTCCGGCGACCAACCCGTAATCGATATTCCGAGCCATCCCCTGGAGGCGAGCCGCGTACTTGTGCTCTTGGGCGTCCCGGCCCGGCGCAAAGACCAGTTGGAGTTGGCTGAAATCCGAAAATAGAATCCGCGCATTGATCGCGTCGACCCCGGGCGATTCGCCGGGCTGCAGGGCCAGGGGGCGAATGGCGTTGAAGCGGTCGATGGGATTCCAGAGCCTTCCCACGCCCCACGGAATTCGCTGTCGACCCACGGCCGCTTCCAGGTGCTTGGACTCGAAGTTGAGATACCCGCGGTAGAGGGAGTACCGGTAGGCCACCGGGTCCTCGCCGATCTGCCCCGAGGCATCGAAAAAGTCTCGGCCGGCGAGAGCGGCGCCAATGTTGGCTTCGAAGGTGTCCAGGGTCCCGGCCAGGAACTCGTTGTCGATGCTGATCACCGCCGACCAGTGGCGATTGGCCCGGGCCTCCATCCTGAGTCGCAGGCGGGTGGTGGATGTGGCGACGCGCTTCTCCCCCACGGCGCCGAAGGCGGGACAGTTTGCGAACTCGGCCGGATCCGGAACGGCGGGGACCAACGGCGGAAAGCACTGGGCCAGTCCGGTACCAAAGGCTTCGGGAGAAGTACCCCGGCTGACGAGCGCGATCTCCCGGACGGTTCCGCCGAGATCGATGTAGGCCTCGCCCGAGCGCCAGATTTCCCCTGCATTGGCCAGGCCTGCGGCGAGACCTGTGGCCAAGCCGAGTCCTGCCAGGGCCAGGGAGCCGGCCCGGGGGAGGAAGCCCATCACGCCGTGGCTCCCTCCTCGATTCGGTCGATGCCGCCGTCGCGCAGCCACACCCTG
>CAWVXN010000093.1:0-9097 GCA_963933695.1 uncultured Myxococcales bacterium
CGCGCTTCCAGCGACTCGCCCCGGCGATTTACCTGGAGCCCCTCCAGGCCCCGCCGTGCACTCGCGATCCGCGCTCCGCTGAGCGAAGCTCTTCTGACTCTATTCTTCGTTGGCCATCAGAAGGGAAAGGAACCCAACTCTCCATGGGCTTCTACGAAAATCGCATCCTGCCGATCATGATCAATAAAGCCTGCGCCGGTCCCCCCATTCTCAAGCAGCGCGAGAAAGTCGTTCCCGAAGCCCAGGGGCGGGTTCTCGAAGTGGGCATGGGTTCGGGCATCAACCTCCCCTTCTACGACCCAAGCCGCGTCGAATTCGTGTGGGGCCTGGAGCCCTCCGCCGGCATGCGAAAACTCGCCAGCGAACGGATCGCCGCCGCGCCCTTCGAGGTCAAGCTGCTCGATCTCCCGGGAGAGTCGATCCCCCTGGACGACCACAGCGTGGACACCGTACTGCTGACCTTCACGTTGTGTACGATTCCCGACTTCCGAACTGCCCTGGCCCAGATGCGGAGGGTGCTGAAGCCCGGCGGCAAGCTGCTCTTTTGCGAACACGGAGAAGCCCCGGATGACTCGGTTCGAAAATGGCAGAACCGTATCAACCCGATCTGGAAGAAAATCGCCGGGGGATGCAATCTGAATCGGCCTATCCCCCACTGCCTGACCGAGGCCGGCTTCGCCATCGAGAACCTCGAAACCCTGTATCTCCCCAACACGCCACGGATCGCAGCGTTCAACTACTGGGGCCGCGCCTCGGTGGCCTAGCCCCGCGAGGTTCGCCCCAGACCGGGCGGGTTTTCGTTAGGCCAGCCAGGCCAGTTAGGCCAGTTAGGCCAAGAGGCGACTGCGGCGGCGGCGCATCGCCAGCAAGCCCCCAATCCCGGCGATTAGCAGGGCCCCGGCACCGGGCTCGGGCACCGGAGTCGGGTCGCAGGGATCGCCCAGGCCATCCAAGTCCGTATCGATCTGATCGTTGTTGGCCAGAGCCGGGCAGTTGTCGGGCGCATCGAGAAAGAGATCCCGATCGCGATTGAGCGCCATGCGGGTGCCCGAACCGGGCGGGACACACGTAAAAGTAAGATCCGTCGACTGCGCCAGGATGCGAAGCGCCGCTTCGGTGGTCGAAGTTCCATCCGATGCGTCGAAGGTTGCACTGCCCGGAGCGCCGCCGGTGTAGAGCCAACCCATGGGAACGCCGGCGACGGTGCCCTTGGCGATCAGGTCGCACTCTGTCACCACTCCGCCCAGAATCTTTGAGGTAAAGGGTGTCCCGGCTCGGGCGATCAGAAGAGCCAGCCGGGCATCCGTATCCGCGCCGCTCGTGGGCGACAAGGTCACCTGCTGACCGGAGACCGGCGGGAGGTCGGAGTCGAAGGCCAGCATGAAATCGACCATTTGCGGAATCTGGGTCACCGGATTATCGAAGCCAGTGCCGTTATTGAAGAGATCGTTGAATACCGTGGCCCGGAAAAAACGCTCCATGGTGTCCTCTGACCCATCGTGAAGGAAACCGAACCCCCTAATCTGGTCGCCCTGGTGGCTGTGATCGCCACCGGGCGATTCAAATCCGTTGTCCGCGGCTCCGAACATTCCGACCTTGGTATACATGTTCCGGAGATGGGCAACCTTGAATATCTGGGTTTCGTTCTCGAAGGTGCCGTCGGTACTCGTACCGAAACGGCCCAGCCCGGCGTTGAGTTCGTGGCACCCATCGCAGGTAAAGCCTTCATCCACGGCACCGAGGCCCGGGGTGTCCACCAAACCATCCGAACGCCGGGGGCCGAAATAAAAATCGAACCCTCCCTGCTGGCTCGGCGTCAGCGAATTGTCCAGATTCCTCACAGGGTTGGGCCCCATGGTCATCGCCAAGGCGAAATCCGTAAAGGCCTGCATCTGCACCGGGGTCAGGTCTGAGGAACGACCCACAAGACCCGAAAATGCGACAATGAAATTGTTGAAGGAGAGCGTCGTATCCGTAGCGTCGATTCCGAAGACGCCGTTCGTCCGATCCCCGCGCCAATGCATCCCCCCACTATTCACCAGATTTTTGAGGGTCTGGGTCACCATGGCCCCCTTCATAGGATGGAATTCATCCGGGTTCGCCCCCCCGTTGAGGGCGTCGATATCCAGACCGGCCAGACTAAAGAATGGAAACAGGTCTGAGAAATTGATCGGCATGGGATTGGACGTGACCTCTTCATCGGGGTTTCCCAGATCCCAGGCCAAGTGATCCATCTCACCAAACATGTGGCAACTCGAGCAGCTCTCAGCGCCGTTCGCCGACGTCGCGAGTGCGTCGTAGAGAAACGGTCGGCCGGCGACGACATTCGCGGGTTCGGGATTGTGCAAGCTCAAATGATGCGTCTCGGACCGACTCGCGGTGTCCACCACCGAAATGCCATTGTCAAAGCGCGTCATCACGTAGAGCGTCGATCCATCGGCAGAGATTGCGATCCCGCAGGGCCCACCCGCGCTGAGGCCGATCTGCTGATTCTGATCGGGGGTGAATGAATCCGCTTCCAGGGCCGCTGTATCAAAAATGCCAATTTTCCCCGAACCAAACGCTGCCAGGTAGAGCGTCGTAGTTCCCAGGACCGAGTCGTGATGGATCGCCATGTCGAGAGGCGTCGCAAGACTCTTTCCAGCCGCGGTCGTGTCAAAAGCCGGATCACTCGCCAGCACTGAGAAATCGATGTGCTTGTTCAGGTGCCGGGCGCCAGACTCTGCATCGCTGGACAGGTTCGGCGTACCGATCACAGTGATTCTTGATTCAGCCAAATGTCCTTGCACCGTAGTTCCGCCGTGGGTCCCCGATCCCTCGAAGCGAACATGGTTGAACGCCTCGGTATTACTCACATACAGCGCGCCACTCTGAGGGTGCACCGCCATATTGAAGAGAGTCGTCCCCACATGGGAATGGAAAGCCGTTTCTACCAGGCTCACCGTGTCTATGGCGAAGACGTCCTTGTCGGGAAGATTGAAGCGCACACCGTTGTTCCAGTTGCGATTCAACTCGTCCCGAAATTCGTTGGCGACCCGATCCCACTTCACAATCAGGCCCACCTCCGGTGCTTGAACCCCAGCGCTGTTGTCACTGGGCCCGGGAAGGCCCCCGGGCATACTGCCTCCCGCCAAGCCACCGGGAACCGTCACTCCATCCCCGGCACACGGCGTCAGCCCGAAACCGTTGCAGACGACACCTTCCGCCACCACTGTCGTCTGGTTGCCCGAGTTGAAGGCCGCAACATAGACCGCTGAGCCATCTGGACTGGCGACGATTGCACGCGGGGTGTCGGAGAAGAAGCTGACGATCTTGAGGGGCACGCCGCCAAACGCGGCACCTTGATCAGCGGCATCGAAGACCCAGACGTCGTTTCGATTCACGCCCGGAGTGGTCAACTGGGGATCCCCCGAGCCGGAAACGCCCGCGAGGGACGTGTCGGTCCGATGCTGCCCCCTGTGAGCGGTGCTAATAAAAACCCGCGGAGGCGTCGGGCCCGGTGGGTCCACGACGGCAATCCCCCGTGGCTCATCGCCCACCAGAAGCGTTCGTGTCACCCGCCCCGCACTCACGCTCACGATACTCACGCTGTCCGAGAGGTGATTAACGACCCACGCTTCGTCGTTGCTAACAGCCACGACGGCAACCGGTTCCAGGCCCACAGGAATCGAGGCCACAGGCACTGGCTCTCCGCCCGCACTCACATCGAAGACTTCGAGGTGAGCGTCCGGAATATTCGTCACGAACAATGTATTTCCGTCGGGTGATAGTGCGACGGGCGTAACGGGACCGGACTCAAAGGTGACAAATTCGACCTGAGCGTTGGCCACAGACCCCGCGAAACTGTAGACGGCGAGCACTATATACAGCGAACGGATTAACACCTTGAACATTTCAAACCCTTTCGAGAACGAGAACCTTGAAGCGGACCTTGGAAGCGAACCAGTGAAGCTGCCCTTTTTGGGGGGGGGCGGTTCTGGACGGCGGCCCTGGACAAGACTCTCCCGCCGCCAGATTTCCCGGGAACCACTCTTTGGACAGTCTCATGAAAAGAGGAGTTAATCAAGGTAATTCAAAGGCTCGCCCGCATGACACCCACATGAAGGATGCGTATGGACCCGCATCCATGGGGTAGGCGAGACGCATAAATCGCCCCAGACTTACTGGCATCAAGCATTTTTTTCGGGCGTCGAGATTCGACTAAATTTTTGAAAAAAATCCGCTAAACCCGCGTTCCTTTAGAATTCGGGTAACCCTGAATCAGCAATCTGCGCGCCCAATTTTTCGAGCTGGTGCGGGGCCGAACCGAGCTCGTGCTCGATTTGACTCGCCCAGATGAAGAAACGATGAAGAGGGTAATCGACATCGATTCCAATCCCACCGTGGAGATGCTGGCACGCATAGGCCGCAAATTGGCCGCCCTCAGCCGCCCAATATTTGGCCACCGCCACGGCTTCCGGCGCGGGGAAGTCGGCCGCCAATCGCCAGGCCGCCTCCCAGGTCGTGAGTCGAAGCGCTTCCACCATGATGAACGCATCGGCCGCGCGTTGGTGGAAAGCCTGGAAGCTTCCGATGGGTCGATCGAACTGCACACGCTCGCGCCCATACTCAGAGGTCATCTCAAGCGCTCGCTCGCAAACCCCCAACTGCATGGCACAACGCGCCGCTATTGCGTGCTCAACGATCCAGCGAAGGCAAGCCTTCCCTTCCGTACCGCCCAGCAGGTCCGACTCCCGAACGTCGACACCGTCCAGGGCCAGGTACACGTGGGGCTGGCGGTCGGAACAAGCCTGAGCCTCACGCTTCACGCCCGAAGCCGACACATCGACCCAGGCCAGAACGATGTCGCCCTCGTCCGTGGTGGCTGGGACGAGAATGTGGGTGGCCTGCCCGCCTGCGGGCACCAAGGACTTCTCGCCGGAGAGTCGATATCCCTCTTTCGTTCGCTGGGCTCGGGTCAGGGGCGCCAGCGGGTCGCTCGAATCCAGTTCACTCAGCGCGGCAGTGAGAATCAACTCGCCCGAGGCCAACTTGGGGAGCCAGTCGGCCTTCTGACGGTCGGTCCCGAATTGGGCCAGGGGCAAACCCCCAAGAACCAGGGCGGGATAGACGGGAACCGGGGCCACGCTTCGCCCCACTTCCTGACAAAGGAGACAAAGTGCGAAGAATCCAAGCTCCATGCCGCCGAATTCCTCGGGGATCGCAACCCCCAAAAGGTTGCTCTGAGCCAGCGCATCCCAGGCGTCGGGATCAAAGACGAGTTCCCTCGCCTCGACATCCTTGAGTCGCTCGTTGCCCAGCTTGTCCTCGAGAATCTTCCGGGCCAGTGCTGCCACTTCCCGATCCTCTTCCGCAAAGTTAAAATCCATCGACTCGCTCCCGACTCTTTTTTTTCAGCTACCCGTGTTGGCGATTATTTTTTATTTTGGTGTTGGTGTTAGGGGGTTGGTGTTAGGGGGTTGGTGTTAGGGGATTGGTGTTAGCGCTCGTCCAAGACATTCCGCGGCGCTGTAATCCCGAGCCCGTCAACGAAACCCGCTAGCGCTTATCAACGCCTAGCTCTTGTTCACTAGCTCTTGTAATGAGGCAGTCCCATGCCCGCCATGGCGATTATGTCGCGCTGGACCTCGTTCGTGCCTCCCCCGAAAGTCAGGATCAAGCCGTTTCGGTAGGCAGACTCGATCCTTCCCTGCAGGATCGAGCCTGGATCATTGGCGCCGATGTTCGCCCGGGCGTTCGTGATCTCCATCATCGCCCGGTAGGCCTCGATATTGAGTTCACTCCCGAAGACCTTCACCGCAGAAGCCGCTGCAGGGTGGGGATGCCCTTCCTGGGCCGCCCATGCCTGCTTCCAGTTCATCAAGCGCACCACCTGCACCTTGGCGTAGACCCGCGCAAGGTTGTGACGCACCCAGCCCTTGTCGATCACCCGCTCCCCATCCACCTTGGTTTCCCTCGCCCAGGTCACAACATCCCTGAGCATGCGACGAATTGGACCCACGCTGGTGAGTGATATCCTCTCGTGGTTGAGCTGCCCTGTGATCAGTGACCATCCGTTGCCTTCTCCCCCGATCAGGGAATCGGCGGGCAACCGAACTCCATCGTAGAAGGTCGCGTTGGTGGTGACGCCTCCCACTGTCTCGATTTTCTGCCTCGAGTATCCCTCGCTGCGAGTGGGAACAAGGAACATCGAAAGGCCGCGATGCTTCGGAACATCGGGATCGGTACGCGCAGCGAGCCAGATAAAGTCCGAGTAACCCGCGAGGCTCGTCCACATCTTCTGCCCGTTGACCACCCACTCGTCTCCATCACGATGGGCCGCAGTCTGAAGAGAGGCAAGATCCGTCCCCGCACCCGGCTCCGAATAACCAATCGCAAAGAAAATCTCGCCCGCCAGAACCTTGGGCAGAATTTCGGATTTCTGGGCATCATTTCCGTACCGCATGATCGTGGGGCCAACGGTATTCAGGGTTAGAAAGGGCAAAGGAAAGCCAGCGCTCTGCACTTCGTCCGCGAAAATAAACTGATCCATCTGAGTTCGGCCCTGCCCGCCGTACTCCGTGGGCCAGCCCACTCCAAGTAGACCATCTCTTCCCATGGCCTTCATGGCGGCGCGAAAATGCGGGCCACCCCCCTCCCCGTCTCCGCGAAGCTCGTTGACGAGTTCATCACTCATCATCTCTTGGAAGTAGATTCGCAGGTCATCACGAAATTTCTTCTGCTCGGATGTAAAGTCGAGTTTCATCGTTTATCCCTTGTGCCCCGCCATCATCGACTGGTAATACGGCTCGCCTATTCTAGAACTCGAACAGGGGTTGTAAAGCTGGGCCCCGACGGACCCCCAGAGCAAGCTTGCCTCGTGGACTCTCCGTTGGAGGGACCGAGCAAGAGCCCCAATTGCGAGAGTCCCAATTGCGAGAGTCCCCAATTACGAGAGTCCAGGGTCAGGTTTCGGAAACGGAGCTTTCCCGAATCGACGATTCGAGCAGATCGACCAGGACCAAACCCGAAGACTCGTTCAGATGAACCATATCGGTCAGCACCTTCATGCGGTGTCGCTCGCCGATTCGATCCCAACTCCAGCCCAGGAGATGTCTGCGCAGCATGGCCTTGAAGATCAACCGGTTCGCCAACTGAGCTCCATAAGCGGGCGTATCCTCAAAGGAATCCGAGAGCAGGCGTTCGTGTAACTTTTTTCCTAGGGGAACGCAGGTCAGGCCACGCGCCATCGCCTCGTTCTCGATGAGGCCATTGAATCCCTCAATCAGGGGAGTCATGGGGCCCCTGGTGCGCTCGCCCATGGGGGGCAGAGTCACCGTGATCACCCGGATGCGTGATGACTCGCACAACTCGTCGAGGAGTTCCCGGTAGCTCTCGACAAAGAACGATTCACTGGGCTGTTGCGGGAGTTTCATCTCCTTGATGTAACGCGCGCCCACTTTTTCGCTCTCGGTGCCTCGGGCGTCATTTGTCCCCACCAAGAGGATCACGTACGCGGGTTCCGAGGAAATGACTTTGTCCGCCCTCTGCAGAACATTCCAAGCGAGCTCACCGTTGATTCCCGCATTCAGAACCGTGTAGCCCCACGGCTCCAGGCGGCTCGCCAGGGCATGCACGTAGTCGAAGCTTCCGTTGCCGTGGGTCAGGCTGTCACCGAGACAGATCACAACTTTGTCGCGATCCGCAGCCAGGGACGAGTGGAATTTCTCGAGCCGCTCCATGTGGGGAGCGCCGATCAGTGGCTGAATCCGAATGACGGCCCATCCGATCAGCACGGCGGAGATAAGGAGAAGCGTTCCCACCACCGGATACTAGTGCGAGTCGGGTCGACGCCCCACTCTCAACCCGACCTTCAGTCCCGATAAGTAGCCATCTGCCTTTCTCGGTTCGAGAAAAAATCCTGGACATCGGGTGCCCGATACTCTGAAGCACCGCCTTGAACAGGAACCTACCCAGGAGACCGAAGGCGCTGGCCCCGCCCCTAGGCGAGTTCGAACCGGTCTATATACCAGCCCAGGCGATCCCGAATCCGCCCTTGATTCAGCCCATAGCGTTCGAGGTCGTAATCGTGACTTCCGTGCTTGCCTCGAGGATTTTCGGCCAGATGCGCTTCCATCGCGCTCTTCCCAGCGGGCTCCAGAGTCAGCTCAAAATGCTCATAGATCTGGCCCATCACCGCCATGGAATCGGACACGAAGTCGGCAAAGCGAATATCGATAAACCTTGAGGGATCCGAGCGATCCCGGACCGCGTACCCTCTTTCAAGAGAAGTCGCGCAGAAATCGAGCACCCTCTCCCCCAAACCCGCCTGGGCCGAAAAACCCTGACTCTCGAGGAGGCTTTCCATCATGCTGCAATAGGAAGCAATGGCCTCGACGGGATCCCGGTGCGTGAGGATGATGCAGCAATCCGGGAAGGTCTCCACAATCGCGTCCATGGCCCAAAGGTGCGCAGGCGACTTGAGCAGCCAACGGTCGCCGGGGCGCTGCCAGTCGATCATCTTCAGCAGGTCCCGGTAGTACCGATACTGAGGCCCCAGATCCAGATCTCGAAAAAAGGACGCGTAGGGTTCGACCAAAACCTCGATCCCTTGGTGCACGTTCTCGAAAGTAATCGCCATGGGGATTACGCACTCCTCGGGCGTGTCCGCATCCGTGAAATGAATGCGCGTAAAATCTGGATTGCGCTCGCGCAGCTTCGCGAAGGTTTCTTTCATCGCGGCGTGACGGGGATCCTCGACACCCTCTTCGAGACCATCCAGAGGCTCAGGAAATGTTCCCTCCCAGAGCAGGAGGGGACGAGTCGCCGGGTCCATTCCCAGCAGATTGAAGGTCGCCGAGGTTCCCGTTCTCGGCAGCCCGGTCAGGAACATCGGGCGACGGATTTCTCGTTCGCGAATTTCCGGATGGGCGCCAAAAGCGGCCTCCACTCGCAAGCGGGTCGCCAGCAGGCGGAGCAGTCGCTTCCAGTTCGTGCGTCGGCCGCTCTCTCCAAGACCAGCCCCGGTCGCCAACATCTCGCAAAGAACCCCGAGACCTTCCTCGAAGCGGGGATCGCCAAAATCTTCGAGGCCCGTCGCCTCGCGAGCCGCCTGGAG
>CAWVXN010000094.1:0-9045 GCA_963933695.1 uncultured Myxococcales bacterium
GGTATCGTGGGGGTGAATCGAAGCCGCAGCCTGGGGATCCAACCGGGCGAGGCGATGGTGGAGCAAATCCGGATCGCCGCTCGCTCGGGCCTCCTCGGCTTCGGCTTCCAAGCGTGCCCTGAGTGCGGGCTCAGCGGCGCCGGTGGAGATTAGGCCGTGGAGCAGTGCGCGGATATAGAGCCCTGTGCCCCCCGTCAATATCGGGATTCGGCCTCGCTCGTGGATTGCCTGAACCACAGTGCGTGCTTCTTCTGCGTAGCGGCCGGCGCTGTATTCCAGGTCCGGAGTCACCACGTCAAAGAGGTGATGGGGCACCCTGCCCCGCTCCTCGAGGGAGGGTTTGGCGGTGCCGATGTCCATGTACCGGTAGACCTGCATGGAATCCGCGTTGACCACCTCGCCACCAAAATGCTCGGCCAGGCGAATTGCGAGTTCGGTTTTTCCCGACGCGGTGGGGCCCGTCACAACGACGACGGAAACCGGCTCGGGGGCTGTCTCGGGAGTAGGCTGCATGGGTTTCCTTCGGCGTCCTCACGAGTGGCCGGCGCGCAATCCTACTCGCGCCGTGCCCGGCGTCAATGACGTCCGAAGCGGCCGTCGAGTTCGGTCAGTCCCAAATGCGCCGCCACCGGACGGCCATGGGGACACGTGGGCGCCCACGCAATCGCGTCCAGCCCGTTAAGAATCGCCCGCTGCTCGGCCTCGGGAAGGTGATCCCCGAAACGGCGGGCGCTGTGGCACGCGAGGGTGGCGAAGAGCCGGTCGGCGTCGGGGAGCATTCGGGTTCGGGAAGCGCTCGCCTCGGGAATCACGTCCACCTGCCCCAGTTCATCGAGTAAATCGCCTACCAGGCGCCGGGGATTCGTCCCGGACAAAAGCGCCGGGATCGCGCGAATCAAGACCGAGGACTCCCCAAAAAGCTCGGCGTCGAATCCGAGCGAATCGATGAGCGCGGAGGATTCCCCGAGGACCGCCGCCCCCCGCGAGTCAATTTCCAGGGTTTCCGGCACCAGGAGCCCCTGGCGCTCGACCTTCCGATCGAGCCAGGCGCCCCGTAAATGCTCGTAGAGAATTCGTTCGTGGGCGGCGTGCTGGTCCACGAGGACTAGCCCCTGCTCGCCCTCGAGGACGAGATACCGTGCCTTCAATTGGCCGAGTAACCGCATTTTCGAGAATTCGATCCGACTCCCGGAGCCCGGGCTGGCGCCCTGCCCTGTTGCCCTTTTCTGATCCGTGCCCTCCGCCACGCGATCCCCGGCCCCGGCTCCGTTGTCTCGGGCAAATAGCCAGTCCCCTTTGCCGGTCGGGTCGCCCGCGGTGCCCGTTCCGCGTGGCCCCGGGGCCGACGGCACTAGGCCCGACCGAGGGCTGTCCCTTCGCCCCCCGGCAAGCGGCGGCTCGGAGAGAAAGCCCCGCGCGCCCATGGCCTCGCGAATGGCATGGCCCACCAGTTGGTGCACTGCCCGAGGGTTCTCGAAACGGACTTCCCACTTGGCAGGATGAACGTTGACGTCCACGGTCTCCGGGGCAACCGTGAGGAAGAGGACCGCCAATGGAAAGCGACCGCGCGGGAGAATATCGCGGTAGGCCTGGCTCACGGCGTGTCGGAGCAGCTTGTCCCGAACGGGTCGACCATTGACATAAAGATGAATCGAGTTGCCGTTGGAGCGGCTGGCTTCGGGACCCGAGACATAGGCCTCTACGTGTCCCGCGCCCTCTTCCCACTCGATGCGGACCAGGGAACGCGCCTGGCCTTCACCGAGGACCGCCGCGATCCGTTCAGCGGTATCCGATGTCTCCGGCCAGACCACCGCTTCGCGATCATCGCGTTGGACTTCGAAGCGGGTCGAAGGGAGGGCCATGGCAAGGCGTCCCAGCCAGTCGATGGCATGGCCCCACTCGGTTCCGGACTTCTTGAGAAATTTGCGCCGGGCTGGAACCCGGCCAAAAAGGTCGGCGACTTCGATCCGGGTTCCCTCCGGACAGCCGGCTTCGCGCTCCATGACAATTTTGCTGGACTCGATGCGAATTTCATGGCCCGCAGGTCGCCCGGCCAAGCGGGTCAGCAACCGCATGCGCGACACCGAGGCGATGGCGGGGAGCGCTTCGCCCCGGAAACCAAAACTCACGATTCCTCCGAGGTCGTCAAGGGTCGCGATCTTGCTAGTGGCATGACGGCGCAAGGCCATCCGCGCTTCCTCGGGTTCCATCCCGGGTCCATCGTCGGTCACCGCTATCAGGCTCGATCCGCCGTCTCGTATTTCGACCCGGATACGCCGAGCCCCGGCGTCGAGGGAATTCTCCACAAGTTCTTTGAGCACCGACGCGGGTCGCTCGACGACCTCTCCTGCTGCGATTTGGTCCACGAGTTCACTGGGCAGTAGGCGCACAGCGCGGTTTCTCGATGTTTTTTCTCGTGTAGGGCTTCGACTACCCATGTTTCCCCCTTATTTATGTCGCCAAATGCACATTTTGCGGGCTAAGATAGGCAACTGGGACGCACATTATCCCCTTGGGGGTAGATGTGTGCGGATAGGACCGCATAGGCTGAGTTCATATTCTAGGTGAATGAATCCTGCGGACAATCTGGGGGCATGCATTATGTCAGAGAGCGAAGCTGGGACGTCCACCGTTACTTATGGATCCAATAGCCCGACGACGGCATCGCTGCCAAGTCCGGGCGAAGGGGAGCTAGGCAACCGGCGCCGTCGTGCAGACCGAATGATCGTCGCAAGTGGCGACTTCCAGCACGCCGTGGATCTTGCCGCGGGGTTGGCGCGATCCAACGATACTGTGTTGATCTCGGGGCCCAGTGGATGCGGCCGGAGTCATATCGCACGGGCTTTCCACGGTTGGAGCCCCCAGGCATCGGGCCCTCTTGTGGAAGTCAGGGTGAAGGGCCTAAGTGAGGACGAGCAGATTCGGACGATTTTTGGCGACTCCCAGTCCAGTGGACGACTCGCCGAAGCCGAGGGGGGAATCCTGCTGATCCTGGAACTGGACTCCTTGGCACCGGTGGCGCGTGAACGAATCGCCGATGCCTTGCGTACCCGGCAACTCAGGAGGGGCGCAGACCCAACCCCGATGCCACTGAGGACAAGGATTATTGCGACCTCGCTGAGCGACGGAGACTGGGCTTTCCCGGCCGTCGCCGTAAAGTCGATTGCTGTACACGGATTGGCCGAGCGAAAGGAAGATATCCTGCCCCTCGCAGCCCACTTCCTGTCCGAGTTCGCCAGAGAAGAGGGTGTTGAGCCCGTGGGGTTCACCACGGACGCGACCAATGCTCTGCTCGCCGAATCCTGGCCGGGGAACGTTCGTGAACTCCGAGCCCGAGTCCGGGAGGCGGTCCGTCTTGCGGGAACGGGAGCCATCTCCGTCGAATCGCTGATGCTCGCCAACGAAGGGGAAGAGGTTCTCTCGTTCAAGGAAGCCAAACGCGCTTTTGAAACCCGGTACGTCGAGGGACTTTTGCGGCGCTGTTCGGGCAATATCAGTCGAGCCGCCCGGCTTGCCAAGAAGGATCGCAAGGACTTCTACGACGTGATTCGTCGAACCGGCGTTGAGCCGGGTCAGTTCAGGTCTTAGCCGAAGCCTCGGAGATCTGAGGCTTGCATTCACCTTTGAGGGGTGCCCTTGGGCGCCCCTCATCGCGTTCCGGTCAGTCCACTCCCCAGTCATGAGGTCCGAATGCAAGTCGCCATCGTGCAAATGTGCTCCAGCGACGACCTCGCGGCGAATCTTGAACACGCCCGAGCCGGCGTTCGGGAGGCCGCCTCCCGGGGAGCCGACCTGGTGGCTCTGCCCGAGAATTTCGCCTTCATGCGCCGAGAGGGTTCCCCCTTCCCGTGCGCGCAAGAACCCGAAGGCGAGTTGGTTCGTTTTCTTTCCGAACTCGCCACCGAGTCGGGGCTCTGGCTGCTGGGGGGCAGCTTTCCGGAACTCATTCCCGGCGACTCCCGCGTCTACAACACCAGCCTGGTCTTCGGACCGGAGGGTCAGGAAATCTCGCGCTACCGAAAAATACATCTCTTTGATGTCGATCTCGGCGCGCAGTCCTATCGGGAATCCAAACACTTCGCCCCGGGAACCGAGACCGTGGTGGCCCCGACTGCCTTCGGAGGCGTGGGATTGTCCATCTGTTACGACCTGCGCTTTCCGGAGCTCTACAGAGCACTCACCGATCAGGGCGCGCAGTACCTAGCGGTCCCCAGCGCGTTCATGCCCCAGACCGGCAAGGCCCACTGGGAAATTCTGCTCCGCGCCCGGGCGATTGAGAGCCAGAGCTTCGTGATTGCCGCCGCCCAGTGCGGGCAACACTCTCCGGATCGGTCGAGCTATGGCCACTCGATGATTATTGATCCATGGGGAAAGGTTCTGGCCCAGGCAAAGGACGCCCCAGAGGTCATTCTGGCCGATTGCAAGGGAGAGGAACTCGAGCGAATTCGCCGGGAAATTCCCGCCTTGACCAATCGGCGACTCGGATCGCCCGAGCGGGCCCGACCCGGTTCCGGGGCTTAGGTCCGGGCTTAGCTTGAGGGCTTAGCTCGAGGAAATAGAGCGCCCGTAATGGGCTTCGTAGAATTCTCGGTACGCCCCAGATTTGATCTTCTCCCACCAAGAGCGATTCTCTGTATACCAGCGGACCGTTTCGTCGATGCCCTCTTCGATTTCGGCGCGAGGGTTCCAGCCCAGCCCTCGCATTTTCTCGGTGGAGACCGCGTAGCGCTGATCGTGGCCGGGTCTCAGGCCATGGCGATGCTCGATGAGTGACTCCGAGGCCCCTGTCGAGGCAAGAATCATCTGTGTAATGGCGAGGTTTGTCCGTTCGGGATCCTGATTTGCGCCAACGTTGTAGATCTCGCCCGTCTCGCCCTTCTCCAGCATAAGCAGTAGCGCTTCACAGTGGTCTTCCACTCGGAGCCAGTCTCGAATCTGGCCCCCCCCGTCATAGAGTGGGAGCGGAAGTGAATCGAGGGCGTTGGTGATGAAGAGCGGGATCAATTTCTCCGGATATTGGAATGGTCCGTAATTATTCGTGCATCGGGAGACCATCACGTCCAGGCCATGGGTTCGGGCAAACGAAAGAGCCACGTGATCGGCGCCCGCCTTGGACGCCGAGTATGGACTGGAAGGCTCGAGGGTTGACCGCTCGTCGGGCATTCCCGGCGCAGCCACATCGCCATACACCTCGTCTGTCCCAATCTGCAGGAATCGCGATTCAGGGGCAAGGCGGCGGACCGCGTCGAGGAGAACGAAGGTGCCGTAGACGTTGGTATCCACGAAGGCCCCGGCTTTGCTGGCGGTGGAGCGATCCACGTGGGATTCCGCCGCGAAGTGCACAGTCCAGTCCGCGCCACCGATCAGGGAATCGACGGCTTCCTCGTCCCGAACATCCCCGCGCACCCAGGTGTAGCGGGAGGAATCCTTGAGGCTTTGCAGGTTCTCGGGGTTTCCCGCATAGGTGAGGAGGTCCAAGTTCACGATTTTGGTCGACGGTTGCCGCTCGTGCAGCAACCGAATGAAACATGAACCGATAAACCCACACCCGCCGGTGACGAGGACCTTCCGATCGCTCAAATGTTCCTCCGCGGTGCCCTGTCGAAATGATTTCATTTGGGGACGAAGCCTTTTCTGAATAAGGCATTCGCCATCACCCTGAGCGACGAAGATCTAGAAGAGCGTGTAAATAAAAGGCGCCGCTGCGGTTCCACCGAGCATGACGAGCAACCCGAGACCGAGGATGGAGATGATGATGGGCGCGAGCCACCACTTCTTGTTGTCCTTCAAGAAGTCGACGAACTCGTTGGTGAGCCCTCCGCGTGCCTGACCCGCCTGGGCGATAAAGTCCTCCGCCTGGGCCTGATCCGTTTTGGAACGCTGATCCGATTTGGGATCCGACATTGAATCATCTCCTTCCTGGCGTCCGGTTTTAGACCGGCCGAGCTTAGAACTGCTTGAAGTAACTCTCAAGCGAACGATTCTTCTTGGATTGTTCCCAGTAGGTTCGCGCTTCGGGCTCGAATGTGCGCTGGAGCGAATCACGCCCCATTAATCTGAAAAAGAGACCGACTGGCGTGATCAGTCCATAAAAAAGTGTGCCCAGAATGACGTTCGAGAGCACCAATCCTATTGGATAGGTGACGACGCTGAGGCCCACGTAGATGGGCAGATTGGCCTTGGGGAAGACCAGGGAAAAAAGGGCTCCGAGCGCACCCAATCCCGCGAAAAACCCTGCGACCCAGGGACGTGCTGCCCCGAGGCCAAAGCCAAAGATCAATAATTCCCACCAGGCTATGACGGCCAGAAACCCAAAGCCCGCCAGGGCAATCCAGCCGAATTGGCGGAGGGTCTCTTCGTCAGGCCTCAAATTTAGATCGATCAGCTTGCTCAAGCTCTTCTCCTGGCTCTCGAAAATCTCAGTCCAACGCAAATTCGGCCAAGTACGCGCTGGCGTCAACTTCCTTGGCCTCGGGCTGCTCTTCCTTGAGAAGGACACTATTTTCCAACACTAGGACGTCCATGTTCGTATGCATGAAGCACCGATAGGCGTCCTCAGGAGAATTCACAATGGGCTCTCCCCGCACATTGAAACTGGTATTGATCACCACTGGGCTCTGGGTCTTCGACTCAAAGCTTTTGATGATCTTGTAGAATCGCGGATGATGTTTCTCGTCAATGGTCTGAACCCGCGCTGAATAGTCTACATGGGTAATTGCGGGAACGGTTGAACGAGATTCCTTGAGCTTCTCCAATCCCCGGCCGCTCTGCGCCTCCTGGGCCTTGAGCCTCTTACTTTCACTCACGGGCGCGACCAAGAGCATATAGGGGCTGTTCTCGCCTTCTCGCATATCAAAAAACTCACTCACGCTCTCGCGCAGGATGGCTGGGGCGAACGGGCGAAAGGATTCCCTGAATTTGATTTTGAGATTCATCACAGATTGCATCTCGGTGGATCGTGCATCGCCCAGGATCGACCGGCTGCCCAGGGCCCGGGGCCCGAACTCGGCCCGATCTGCGAAATGGCCCACCACCTTCTGGTCGGCAATGGCCTGGGCAATCACGTCGATCAGTTCAGCTTCATCTTCAAATGTGCGATAGACCGCACCGACCTCGTCGAGGTAGGCTTGGATTTCGTCGCCAGAATAGCTCGGCCCAAGCAAAGACCCCGATTGATGATCGTTCGCATTTGCCTGTCGAGGATTGCCCAGAAGTTGATGCCAGGTAAAAAGCGCCGCCCCCAGTGCTCCACCGGCGTCACCCGCCGCTGGCTGGATCCAGAGTTCGTCAAAGGGGCCTTCGCGCAAAATGCGACCGTTGGCCACGCAATTCAGCGCCACGCCCCCGGCCATGACCAGGTTCTTTGAACCCGTAATCGCGTGGGCGTGGGCGGCTATCTTGAGCACGATCTCCTCGGTCACCGCCTGGATCGACGCCGCGATATCCATCTCGCGCTGGGTGATGTCTGTTTCGGCTTTGCGAGGCGGGCCGCCGAAAAGTGAATCCATTTTTGGACTGGTCATTACGTCGCTGTCGCAGAATCCGAAATAGTCCATGTTCATCCGAAACGAACCATCGTCTTTGAGGTCAAGCAACTTCTCGATCATCAAATCTCGATAAACCGGTTCGCCGTAGGGGGCGAGGCCCATCAGTTTGTACTCGCCACTGTTGACTCGAAATCCGGTGAAATATGTGAATGCGGAGTAGAGCAAACCCAGGGAATGGGGAAAGCGCATTTCCTGCAACATGTCCAGCCGATCGTCCTGTCCGTAGGCAATACTGCCGGTTGCCCACTCACCGACGCCATCCAGAGTCAGGACAGCCGCTTCTTGAAATGGAGAAGGGTAAAACGCGCTGGCGGCATGGGACTCATGATGGTCAGTAAAGACGAAACGACCCTTGTATTGGCCGCCGAGGCCTCGATCCAGTTCTCGCGGCGTGTAGAGTTTCTGCCTCAGCCAGAGAGGCATGCCCATGCGAAAGAGCTTGAAGCCCCTAGGCGCGTAGCTGATGTAGGTCTCGAGGAGGCGATCAAACTTGAGCAGGGGCTTGTCGTAGAAAGCCACTAGGTCGAGATCCTCACCTCGGATTCCAGCCCGATCCAGACAGAACTCCACGGCATTCTGCGGAAACTCGTGGTCGTGCTTCTTCCGGGTAAAGCGTTCCTCCTGGGCGGCGGCGACGATTTCTCCGTCGCGAACCAAGCAGGCGGCACTGTCGTGGTAGTAGGCTGAGATGCCCAAAATGTTCATGTGAGAATTTTTCCCTTTGGCTCGAGGGGTTGAACAGTGGGCCGGAAAGAGCATTCCCTCCGGATTGAGCGAAGATTCGGGCTCTGATCCGAAGCCTTACGTGTGATTGTTCCCAGAAGGCAACCTCGTGTCAAACAGTGCCCTTCTGTATTTTTCCGTTCGTAACGGATCTCACAGACCATTCATTTTCAGCTTGGGGCCGCTCTGCCCGATAAGTGCGATAATCACCACGCGCAAGATTCCAGTCTTTGAGGACCTCGTCCATGCTCACTCAAGCCCGATCGGCAGCCGCGTGGGATGACGTTACCGAAAGAGGACCCAATGTGGAGCGTGACAATCCGTTGTGAGCAAGCCAGATCCCAAAACTGCCCCGGGTATGCGAAACCCTCTTGTCGTCGACCTTGACGGTACGCTGATTCGTGGCGATCTCCTCTGGGAAGCTCTGGCCGGACTGGCCCGGGAGCGGCCCTGGCTGTTCCTTTTGCTACCGATTTGGCTCCTGGGTGGACGTGCCCATCTCAAGGACCGCATCGCCCGCCTTCATACACCGAATGCCGCCCTTCTCGTCTACAGGCCCGAGGTCCTCGAATTGTGCCGGACCGCGAAGGAGTCGGGCCGCCGCCTGATCCTAGCCAGCGCCAGCCCAAGAGCCTGGGTCGATGCCGTGGCCGCTCATGTAGGCGTCTTCGACACGGTGCTCGCGAGCGATGCCCGCCGCAACCTGAAGGGCTGCGAGAAACTCAGCGCCATTCGCGAGGAAATAGGACCGGGCCCTTTTACATACGTGGGCGAT